>NZ_JRGK01000278.1 GCF_000764645.1 Aeromonas finlandensis | reverse complement strand
GCCCAGGATCGGATCCGCTGGGGCGGCAACAACCTTTTCAAACATGGTATTCCCTGTATTCCGTTGAGTTCGTTGGGTGGCAAAGCGGCTTGATAAACAAAAGCGCTCATCTGGCGAGCGCTTCGTCAACTCTTTATATCACCGCGTTCAATGGGGGAAAACCGCTTTTTGGCTCGCTTTCAGGCCAATTTCAACCAACGGCATGCCACGCTGGCGCCAGCGCGCACACCTCGGCCGACAAGCCACCATTGGACTCAACCAAACCGCTACAAACTGCTAACAATGACTTGGGGATCCGGCTCGGTTCCCAGGGCCGAGGGTCCGTCAAGGGCTGGGCATACGCGCTGAGGATGGGTGCCAGATCACGGGGCAACCACCAGCTGGCCGGACGACCCAGCCGCTGGGCCAGCGCCTGCAGCCGATCTACCCCGGCAGGGTCGAGGGCGGTGAGATGGCTCCACAGCACATTGGGGGGCAAGGCGGCCACCACCTGCTGCAAGGCAAGAGGAGCCGATGGGGGGGCCCACACCAGCAAGGTGCCAGGATCAAGGGGCAACTCGGCAAAGGCGCCGACGCTGTCGGTGGTGATCACCCGCTCGATACTCCCATCCCCCCACAGGATCTTGCCAAGACTCGCCAGGGTGCGTTCGGGCAGGGCTACCTCCCCCAGCGCCTGCAACCAGGGCGCAGCATCGATCAGGGTGCCGCCACTGAAAAAGAGGCTGAACGGCTGGGCGGCGCGCAAGCGCAACAGCTGATCGGCACAGAGCCGGATCCCCTTGTCCTCAAAATCGATCTGCTCGTTGGGGGTGAAGTTCACCTCGGACTTGCGATAGAGCGCCGCCAGCACCCGCTCATTGACCTGCTCCCCCAACAACCAACCCTGAGCGTGCAACCACTCCTCAGGTGCGGGAGGCGCGGTAGCCATCTCGGCCAGCATCAGCTCGCGGGTGAGATAGCGCCGTCCGGCCGGGGTGAGCTCATAGCTGTGGCTGCCATGGGCGAGCAGCAGCTGGTTATCCTTGAGCAGCCCTACCAGCGGTTGCCACTGTCGGCCACGGATCACCACGGGTGAGTGGTTCAGCAACTGCTGCGCCAGCGCCCGCCATTCGGGGTGACTAAAGTCGATCAATTACAATCCATCCCTGTCAGTGCTCAATCGGATAAACAGCCTGAAAAGGTACCGTTACCGGCCGATGACGCCAAGCCTCCCGCGCCAATTACGTGACCTCGCTCCCTGCAATTTTCCCCAAACAGAAGAGCCCACCGTGGGGTGGGCTCTTCCTTGGATAACGCTCGATGCTTATTCGACGCGATGCTTATTCGACGTTGAGGCGCAGCTCGGCGTCGTGCCAACCCAGTGGCAGGGTCAGCAGCTGATCGATCAGCTCCCGGCGATCGGATTTCTCCAGATAGGCGAGATAGAGCGGACGGCTCAGCGGCTGCCCCCCCTCCACCAGATGGAGTGCCCCCTTCTCGAGGAAGGGGCTGACCATCCGCCGTGGCAGGTAGGCAGCACCACCGTTGGCCAGCACAAATTGCAGCGCCATGCTGGCGGAGCTGGAGTGCAGCACCGGGGTTTTTTGCAGGCTCTGCAAGCGGCTGGGTTGCGGCTCGAAGCTGGTGCCCCAATCGAGGTGGATGTGCGGCATCTGCATCAGGTTGTCGGCATTGGCTGCCGGATCCCGGCTCACCAGCTCGAATACCAGCTCACCGATGGGATGCAGGGCGATCTCGTCGATCTTGGTGGGCTCGGAGAGCAGGGCCAGATCGAGGGAGCGCTCCAGCAACTGGCGGCAGAGATGCTCGCGGGAAGCCGTTTCCAGCCGCACCGCCAAACCGGGCGCCAGCGCATAAATGTGATTGAGCCAGTCGTTGAAATCGAGCTCCCAGAACACCGCGGGCGCGCCGATGGCCAACTGCTGGCTGAATCCCGGCGAGAGCGCCACATCCTGCTTGGCACGACCAAGGGTGTGCAAGATGGCGTCTGCGTAGGGCAGCAGACGCTCACCGGAGGCGGTCAGGCGGATATTGTTGCGATGGCGGGCAAACAGACTGACACCCAGTTGCTGCTCTAGCTGGCGGATCCGGAAACTCACCGCCGACTGGGTCAGGTAGAGATTTTCAGCCGCCCGGCCAAAGTGCCGGGTCTTGCTGACCTCGATAAAGGTCCGAAGCAGCTCGGTATCCATTAATCGATGGACTCGTCACTGCCACCGCCGCTGCCACCACCGACATCAAAGCTGGCACCACCACCACTGCTCTCTTCGCTGGCGCCGCCAACGACGGTGCAGAGACGATGAACGCGCTTGGGACCGATCACCTTGAGGTACTTGAACCACACCTTGGCATGGGGGTTGGCACCGGCTGCGCCGGATTTGACCTGCTCGACGAAGGCGGACTCGACATCGTCACGGGGAGTCTGGGTGCCCTGGTAGAGTGCCAGCATGGCGGTACCATACTTTTCCAGACTGTCCGCTTCGGCCACAGTGAATTCACCACTGCGACGCAGACCACGGGGAAAATGTTTGAAGTCGTTGAAACGCTTGTCTGATTCGAAGCTCATAGTGCTCTTTTTTCTGGTTAGTTTGACCTTTGCGGGCAAGTATCATCAGGCCATCGCCGAGTGCAAAATCAATTTTCTCACTATGTTAATAAATATCTTTTATCGAAGTCAGTTTGCCCCATCGCTGACGCCGATTTTGTGGCATAACACACAAAAAACGTTGATAAATAATAAACTTATGTAAACGTGCAACCAATTTGCACGTCACTTTTCAGGCCACGCAGGCAAAAATAAAGCGCCATACGGCGCTTTATTTGTCACATCAGGTGAACCAGCTGAACCTTTGGTTCAAACATGCTTACTCAATCATGGCCGGTTGGGCCAGGTTGTCGGCACGCCACAGACGGTAGCGCACTTCGTACTCCTGCGGCACGTAGATAACAAACGGCAGTTTTGAGTTGTAGTTCACGAAGAAACCCTGACCATAGATCTGGACGAAGGTCTCTTTCTGCTGGTTATCCGGGCACATCATCAGGGTGCTGATGGGGTCAGAGACCTTGCCCAGTTGCAGGTAGTTGTAGCCCCAGCCTTTGACGCTGTGCTGTTCCAGGTTGCCTGCAAAACGCGGGACGTTGCAGTCAACCATCATCTTTTTGCCGACCTGCAGCTCGACCATCATGTCGGCTTCTTTCTCGACTTCAGGCAGGCGGATCACCACACGTTCCTGATTCACGTCAGCGGCTGGGAACATGCTGATATCAAATTTTTTCGGCTCGGCGGCGAAGGCATGGCCACCCAGCAACAAGGCGCCCAGCAGGCTAAAACGCAATACGGTTTTCATCTGTACCTCATGGGGTTGGTTCAACGCCGCTAGACTAACCGCTCTGCCGATTTCATGCCAGCGATCTGCTACGTAAAAACTGCGTAAAATGATGCAGATCCGGCACACCATGACGTGATCTGGCTATTTTCTGACAGGGCGCACACCCCTGTTGCGGGTACCTCAAACAAAAAGCGAGGCCAATTGGCCTCGCTTTGCATTCAAATGGCGCCATGTTGCTATTTGGCCGCCCCTTCATGGGCCTTGATGACGGCCACCGCCTTGTCGGGGAAGTCACTGAACACCCCGTCCACATCGGCCTGATAGAGGAAGATGTTAAGGAGATCGGTGAAATCCTTGGCATAGGCCGGGATCTGCCCCTCATCCTGACGGAAGGTATAGGGGTGAACTTTCAGGCCAGCCGCGTGGGCCTCTTTTACCATGCCGGTAAAGGTCGGTTTGCCCAAGGTGCCCGGCTCGGTGACGATCATCGGCTTCCACGGGCCAATCCCTTCGGCGTAGCTGGCGATGGTTTTCATCGCCCCCGGCTTGTACATCCAGTCATAGTTGTAGGGGGTCGCCTTGCCCTTGGCATCGTAGACCATGGTCTCGTTCCAGTCGGTCTCGGCCATCAGCTGCACCAGTTTCAGATCCATCCCCATGGCAGGCATCAGCTCGCTGTTGATGCGTTTGAGTTCATCGGCATCGAAGCACTGCAAATAGACCTTGTCATCCTTCCCGGTGTAGCCGTACTGCTTGAGCACGTTCAGCACCGCCTTGGAGATATCCTTGCCTTCGTGACGGAACAGCCAGGGGGCTTTTATCTCCGGGTAGATGCCGATGTTTTTGCCGGTGCTCTTGTTAAGCCCCTGGATCATCTCGATCTCCTCCTGGAAGGTGTGGATCTTGAAGTTTGACTTCCAGAGCGGGAAGCGGGCCGGATAGACCGGCACCTGCTTGCCATCCACCAACTGGAACGGCTCGGTCATGCGCAGGGAGCGCACCTCGGCCAGAGTGAAATCAACCACATAGTAACGGCCATCCGGACGGGCACGACCGGGGAAGCGCGCAGCCACATCGGTGATGCCATCGAGGAAGTGATCGTGCATCACCACCAGCTGGTCATCCTTGGTCATCACCAGATCCTGCTCCAGATAGTCAGCCCCCATGGCAAAGGCCAGCGCCTTGGACTCCAGCGTGTGCTCGGGCAGGTAGCCGGAAGCACCACGGTGAGCAATCACCACCTTGCCTTCATCGGCAGCAAATACGGGTAATGAGAGGGATGCCCCAAGGCTCAAAGCGATGAGGGAAACAGCGAGTTTTTTCATATGTGATGCTCTTTATTATTGTGTGTAGGTAATTGTTCTATCAGAGGTTTGCTTCATATTTTTGGTGGGCAGCAAGCACTGCCCACCTTCACTCATCAGCTCGCCTTGCGCAGAGCGTGATGGTATTGGTCGAGCCAGATGTGCAGCATCTGCTGCTCTGACTCGTTCAGGCGCAGCCCCAGCTTGCTGCGGCGCCACAGAATGTCTTCTAGGCTACAGGCCCACTCCCGCGCAATGAGATAGCGCACTTCCGACTCGTAGAGACCACCACCGAAGTGAATGCCGCGATCCTCTTTCAGCCAGAGACGGGCATGAGCGCCGTAGGCCTCGGCAATGCGCAGGGCGCTGCGATCGTCGAGCCAGTCAAACTCCAGCGCAAAGGCGCGGGCCAGCTCGCGCACCGAGCAGTCAAATTCGCCGCCGGGCAGACGGCTGGTGGCCGTCCAGTCATCCCCCATCTGGCTGAACCAGGGTTTGAGCTTGTTGCAGGCGGCCTGAGCCAGCTTGCGATAGGTGGTGAGCTTGCCGCCAAACACCGAGAGCAGCGGTGCACCGTCCGATTCACCCGACAGCTCGAGGGTGTAGTCACGGGTCACCGCCTGCGGCGAATCTGACTCGTCATCGCACAGCGGACGCACCCCGGCGTAAGTCCAGATCACATCTTTCGGGGCGATCTGACGAGTGAAGTGGGCGTTGACCACCTTGCACAGATAGGTGATCTCGGCCTCGCTGATCTTCGCTTCCCGCGGGCTGCCGTGGTGCTCCACGTCAGTGGTGCCAATGAGGGAATAGTCCTGCTGATAGGGGATGACGAAGACAATGCGGTTGTCCTCGTTTTGCAGGATATAGGCCTCTTCGCGCTCATGGATGCGCGGCACTATCATGTGGCTGCCCTTGATCAGGCGAATGCCACGGGGTGATTTCTCGTTCAGGCTCTCGTCGTAGAAGGTCTTGACCCAGGGACCAGCCGCATTGACCAGACCACGGCAGGTGACGGTGAACTGCTCGCCCCCTTCCCGCTCCAGGGTCAGCGTCCAGTGTTTGGAGCCGCGCACTGCCTTGATGCAGCGGGTGCGTGTCTGCACATCGGCCCCTTTGTCACGGGCCATCATGGCATTGAGTACCACCAATCGGGCGTCGTCGACCCAGGCATCCGAGTATTCGAAGCCCTTGTTGATCCCCGCGGTCAAGCCATCTTGCGGCAGGAAGCGCACGCCGCAGCTCCCCTTGAGCTTGTCGCGCTTGGCCAGATTGTCATACAGGAAGAGACCGGCGCGGATCATCCAGGCCGGACGCAGGTGCGGGCGATGGGGCAGGCGAAAACGCATCGGACGGGCGATGTGGGGTGCCATACCGAGCAGCACTTCACGCTCCGCCAACGCCTCTTTCACCAGCCGGAATTCGTAATGCTCGAGATAGCGCAGACCACCGTGGATCAGCTTGCTGGAATTGGACGAGGTGGCAGAGGCGAGATCATGCGCCTCAAACAGAGCAACCTTCAGACCCCGTCCTGCCGCATCGGCAGCGATGCCGACCCCATTGATGCCGCCACCGACGACGACCAGATCATAATGTTCGCTCATGTTCACCTACTTTCATTTTTATGATTGCTATAACAGCAATGTTTGATTTCGCTCATTTTAGAACATGAAAATACAACAAACGAACATTTTATGGTGAAAGTGTGATCGCCACATCCCGCCAGTGGTGGCAAAGGGTGCGCGTCAGGTGGGCAAATAGCGTCGAGCTAAAATCGGCGAGTTAACAACCAAAAAAACCAGATTGGATAGTGGTTTTGGCAATACCCAGAAAGGGGTGAAATGAACGCGAAGATGGGGGGGCAGGAAAAGAAAGGAGGCCGCCCTGACGGGCGACCGGCACAGCCTTGGCCTCTTCAGCCGTCAGCAGATATGGCAGGCGATTTGATGTTGTGCCATCAATCGCGTCAGCTTTTCCGGTGGCTCCTGATCGGTAAAGAGGGCGTGGATCTGGTTGAGATTGCCCAGATTGACCATGGCATTGCGACCGAACTTGGTGTGATCGGCGGCCAGGAACACCTGACGGGAGTGGGCGATGATGGCCTGGGCAATCTTCACCTCGTGATAGTCGAAATCGAGCAGGGAGCCGTCGTTGTCGATGCCCGAAATCCCGATGACGCCATAGTCCATGCGAAACTGACCGATAAAGTCGCGGGTCGCCTCCCCCACGATGCCACCATCGCGGTTGCGGATCTCGCCACCGGCAATGATAACGGTGAAGTCATCCTTGGCCGTCAAAATGCTGGCCACGTTGAGGTTGTTGGTGACGATGCGCAGCTCGCGGTGATCGAGCAGGGCGCGAGCAATCGCTTCGGTGGTGGTGCCGATATCGATAAAGAGCGATGAACCGTCGGGAATATTGGCCGCCACCTCGCGGGCGATGCGCTCTTTCTCCTTGAGTTGCATCACTTTACGGGCGCTATAGGCGGTATTGACGGTACTCGAATGCAGGGAGGCACCGCCATGATGGCGCCGGATCTTGTTCTGTTCGGCGAGATCGTTCAGATCCCGGCGAATGGTCTGGGGACTGACGTCAAACTGGGTCACCAGATCGTCGGTCGAGACAAATCCCTGCCGCGTCAGGACGTCCAGGATCTCCAGATGTCGTTGGGTTTGCTTCACGCTTGCACTCCGATGATGAAACGAAAAAAGGCCCCGGCAGATGCGGGGCCTTTCGGCAGTTTACCTGATCCCCTTTGGGATCAATAAGCTGAGGATCACGTTTTATGCCTTATGGGCAGCCGCTTTCTTGGCCGCAACGGCAATGTTCTCGTGCTTGAGGGTCATCGCCAGCAGGATGATGGAGAGCACGCAAGATACAGTCAGCACCATGAAGCCGCCATCCCAACCGAAGTGGTCAACGGTATAACCCAGCATGGCGTTGGCTGCCACGGCGCCGCCCAGATAACCGAACAGACCGGTGAAGCCTGCCGCAGTACCGGCTGCTTTCTTCGGTGCCAGCTCAAGGGCATAGAGGCCGATCAGCATGACAGGGCCGTAGATCAGGAAGCCGATAGCCACCAGCGCCATCATGTCGACGGTCGGGTTGCCAGCCGGGTTGAACCAGTAGACCAGCACGGCCACAGTCACCAGCACCATGAACAGGATACCGGCCGGGGCACGGCGGCCCTGGAACATCTTGTCAGAGATCCAGCCACACAGCAGGGTGCCCGGAATACCGGCCCACTCATAGAGGAAGTAAGCCCAGGAGGAGTTGTCGACAGTAAAGTGCTTGGCCTCTTTCAGATAGGTCGGCGCCCAGTCCAGCACACCGTAACGAATGAGGTAAACGAAGGCGTTGGCAATCGCGATATACCACAGCAGCTTGTTGTGCAGCACGTACTTGACGAAGATCTCCTTGGCGGAAAACTCCTGCTCGTGGCTCGCGTTGTAATCCTTCGGATAGTCGTCCTTGTACTCTTCGATGGGAGGCAGACCGACTGATTGCGGGGTGTCACGCATCACGAAGAAGGCGATCACCGCGATGGCCGCCGCCGCGGCAGCCGGCACATAGAAAGCACTGCGCCAGTCGTTGAACCAGCCCATCCCGAGGATAAACAGCGGGCCAATCATGCCGCCACCCACGTTGTGGGCCACGTTCCAGACCGCAACCACTTCGCCGCGCTCTTTCTGTGACCACCAGTGCACCATGGTGCGACCGCAGGGGGGCCAGCCCATGCCCTGTGCCCAACCGTTCAGGAACAGCAGCACGAACATGATGGCGATGCTGGAGGTGGCCCAGTGCATGGTCCCCATCATGAACATGATGGCGGCCGACAACAGCAGACCGGCGGAGAGGAAGTAACGGGCGTTGGAACGGTCAGAGACGTTCCCCATCAGAAACTTGGACAAACCGTAAGCAATAGAGACGCCGGAGAGGGCCAGACCCAGGTCGCCGCGAGAGAAACCCTGCTCTACCAGATAGGGCATCGCCAGACTGAAGTTTTTCCGTACCAGGTAGTAGCCGGCGTAACCGAAGAAGATCCCGAAAAACACCTGCCAACGCATGCGTTTGTAGAAGGGATCGACCTTGTCAGCCGGGAGCCTGTCGATGTGCGCCGCAGGCCTGAAGAGACTAAGCATGTTCTGCTTCCTTTTGTTGTTATGGGCGGTTGAGGGTGCCCTGATCATTCAAACGAACCAGACGAGTCCACTGATTCGTAAGCGAGCCTATTTTGCTCATATGCGCTCATTATATCTGTGATGCATGCTCAAATATTTCATTTTTATTACAAATAAAAGTTCCAAATGAGCAGTTTCTCATCAGCCTCTATCCCTTGCTGGACAAGGGACAGAGGCTACCCCCTAAGTGGTATCACGTCTTCATCAAGTTGCTTTACGTCACATTTCCTTAGCAATGAGTGGGATCTTGTCCACATTTACCGTGGCAGGGGGATGGTGGATTTTGCGGAAAGGTTTATTTTCTCTTTCGTCCGATAACGAGCGAAAACGAGCACAACGTTTGCGCAAGACACAAAAACAACAAAGAAACGTTTTCGGTCGCAATAGGTAGACACAAAAAAGATAAAACGGAACATCAAACCTCTCTACGGGTGGATATAAGGAAAAAGATATGAGCATACAAAGACCCAATACCCTGCTTGGCGAGTGCATCGCCGAGTTTATCGGAACCGGCCTGCTGATATTCTTCGGCGTCGGGTGTGTGGCCGCACTGGTGCTGGCGGGTGCCAACTTCGGGCAGTGGGAAATCTCCATTACCTGGGGTCTGGGTGTCGCGATCGCCATCTATGTGACCGGTGGTATTTCAGGAGCCCACCTGAACCCGGCCGTTACCCTGGCGCTGATGACCTTTGCCGGTTTCGACAAGCGCAAGGTAGTGCCCTACATCATCGCCCAGATCGCCGGTGCCTTCTGCTTCGCAGCGCTGGTCTACTTCCTCTACGGCAACCTGTTCACCCAGTGGGAAGTGACCCACAACGTGGTGCGCGGTAGCGTCGAGAGCCTCGGCACCGCCGGGATCTTCTCTACCTATCCCAATGCCCTGCTCTCCAACATGCAGGCCTTCGCGGTCGAGCTGGTGATCACCGCCATCCTGATGCTGGGCATCATGGCGCTGGGTGACAACAACAACGGTGCCCCCAAAGGTTTCGCTGCCGCCCTGCTGATCGGTGTCCTGATCGCGGTGATCGGTGCCTCCCTTGGCCCGTTAACCGGTTTTGCCATGAACCCGGCCCGTGACTTTGGTCCGAAACTGTTCGCGTTCTTTGCTGGCTGGGGTGATGTTGCCCTGACCGGTGGTCGTGACAACCCCTACTTCTGGGTTCCGATCCTTGGCCCCATCGTTGGCGCCCAGATTGGTACCGCTCTGTATGTCAAAGTGCTGGCTCCCTGCGTACCGGGCAACCGTGTTGCCGCTGCCGAGCAAGCTACCAAAACCGCCAAAGAAGAGGCTGCCGCATAAGAGCGGCCCCCCCCAACGTATAAAAACGTGGAAAATAGAAACGTGGAGAACATCATGTCTGCTGAAAAGAAATATGTCGTCGCTCTGGACCAGGGAACCACCTCTTCCCGCGCCATCGTGTTTGACCAGAATGCCAACATTGTCGGCACCTCCCAGCGCGAATTCACCCAGCACTACCCGAAAGCGGGCTGGGTAGAGCACGACCCGATGGAGATCTGGGCGACTCAGTCCTCCGTCTTTACCGAAGTGCTGGCCAAAACCGGCCTGCGCAGCGAAGAGATCGCCGCCATCGGTATCACCAACCAGCGTGAAACCACCGTCGTATGGGAAAAAGCCACCGGCAAGCCCATCTACAACGCCATCGTCTGGCAGTGCCGCCGCACCGCAGCCATCTGTGAAGAGCTCAAGGCCCGTGGTCTGGAAGAGTACGTGCGTGAAAACACCGGTCTGGTACTGGATGCCTACTTCTCCGGTACCAAAGTGAAGTGGATCCTCGACAACGTCGAAGGTGCCCGCGAGAAGGCGATGAACGGCGAGCTGCTGTTCGGTACCATCGACACCTGGCTGGTGTGGAAGATGACCAATGGCGAAGTGCACGTCACTGACCCGACCAACGCCTCCCGTACCATGCTCTACAACATCCGCGAGCTGAAGTGGGACCAGAAGATGCTGGACGAGCTGGGCATCCCGATGTCCATGCTGCCGCAAGTGAAACCCTCTTCCGAAGTGTACGGCTACACCACCCGTGGCGGCGGCTCCCGCATCCCTATCGCCGGTATTGCCGGTGACCAGCAGTCTGCCCTGTTCGGTCAGCTCTGCTTCGAAAAAGGGATGGCCAAGAATACCTACGGCACCGGCTGCTTCCTGTTGATGAACACCGGCACCGCACCGGTTCGCTCCAACCACGGCCTGCTGACCACCGTCGCCATCGGCCCGAAAGGGGAAGTGAACTATGCGCTGGAAGGTGCCGTGTTCATGGGCGGCGCCACCATCCAGTGGCTGCGTGACGAGCTGAAGATCATTCACGATGCTCGCGATACCGACTACTTCGCCTCCAAAGTGGGCGACACCAATGGTGTCTATCTGGTACCGGCCTTCGTCGGTCTGGGCGCCCCCTACTGGGATCCGTATGCTCGCGGCACCATGGTCGGTCTGACCCGTGGCGCCAACCGCAACCACATCATCCGTGCCGCGCTGGAATCCATCGCCTATCAGAGCCGCGATGTGCTGGATGCGATGCAGCAGGACTCCGGCATCAAGCTGGCGGCCCTCAAGGTAGACGGCGGCGCCGTAGCCAACGACTTCCTGATGCAGTTCCAGGCTGACATGATGCACACCCCGGTGGTGCGTCCGACCCGCATCGAGACCACCGCCATGGGCGCCGCCTTCCTGGCCGGTCTGGCGGTCGGCTTCTGGAAGAGCTCCGACGAGCTGGAAGACAAGTTCAGCGTGGACCGCGAGTTCATCCCGCAGATGGACAGAGACGATCGCGCCAAACGTTACAGCGGCTGGCAGAAAGCGGTTGAGCGTTCACGCCGTTGGGCTGAAGAGGATTGATCGGGCAACCGATATCCCGTTGAGATGAACAGCCAAGAGGCCGACTGCAATGTCGGCCTCTCTTTTTGCCTGCGCCCTGGATGTTGTCACTCCCCCTTCCCTCGTGTTGATACCGCCATATGTTGCTGCTGAGACCAGTTACCGATCCCCAGCGCAACACAATTGACTTATCTATCTATAATCATCTTCTGGGTCGCATATGCGACCTGATTTATGACAGGAGAGGGATATGGAGAGGGCGATACACCGTTTTACACTGCACTCACTCTGGTCGGGGCTCGGGATCCGCACACGGATCCTCTCCGGCGTAGCCATTCTGATGGTCATTGCCATCAGCTGCATTACCTTGATCCTCGAGCAGATCTCCCATACGCAGGCCCAGCAGCGTGTAGAGCGTTATGAGCTGCCAAGCAGTGTGGACCGGATTGCCAACCAGCTGACCGCCCAGCTGATCCAGCACCTGACCGAGGCGCAGGCGCTGGCCAGCAACAGCTTCGTCATCGATTGGCTGGCCCAGGGGATGCCCGAGGCGCAGTGGCCCGAGATGGAGCGCTACTTTCAGGATCTGCAGCGGCGTATCGGCGGCAACGTCTTTATCGCTCCTCGCCAGACCAATACCCTGCTTAACTTCAGCGGCGGCCCCACCGCCCAGAAAGCGCTGAACGGATCAGACCCGAAAGATGAGTGGTTTTACGGCTTTCTCAAGCGCAATCACCCCTACGAGCTGAACCTCGATATCTCTGATTTTGACAAGCGCGCCTCCCTCTATATCAACACCGCCGTCACCCGTGAGGGCAAAACCCTGGCGGTGGCGGGCACCTCCATCAACATGAATGCCCTGAGCAAGCTCATCAGCAGCTACCGGATTGGCAAGAGCGGCCAGGTCTATCTGGCGGACATGGACGGCAAGATCGAGATCCATCCCGAACAGGAGCAGGAGGACGCCGCCCACCACCAACCTGCGTTCCTTGCGACCGTCAAACGGCTCACTCCCAACGCCCAAGATCAGGTGGCGGTGGAAGCGCTGACGCTGGAGGGGCAAACCTACCTCATCGCGGTACGCTACATCCCGGCCCTCAACCGGCTGCTGATCGGCGAGATCAATGGTGCCGAGCTGGAAGAGGGACTGCACGAATCCCGTCAGCTCATCATCATGGTGTCACTCGCTATCGGTGGGCTCGCCATGTTGGCTTCGGCCTGGCTGGCCCACTCCATCAGCCGTCCCATTCGCCAGGCCGCCGATGGCATGCACCACATCACCGCAGATCGGGATCTGGCGACCCGCCTCGACTTCTCCGACGAGTCGGAGCTCGGGCTGATGGCGCAGAGTTTCAACAGGCTGATCCAGAGCCTGAACCAGAGCTTCTCCCGCTTTCAGCAGTCAGGTAGCGCCCTCTCGGCCCAATCCTCGCAATCCCTCCATCAGGCACAGGCTCTGGCGGGAGAAGCGAGCCAGCAGGCCCAGAGCATTCAGGAGCTGACCAATGTGGTCGCCACCATCGGCAACAATGCCGAGCAGATCGCCAGCCGCTCTGAAGGGGTCAACGACGTGACCCGGCGCATCGCCGACCATATGCTCAGCATCGAACAGGATGTGACCCAGAGCGCCGATCGGCTCGACACCTTGCGCAGCAGCATCGGCAGCTCCTCTGCCCTGCTCGAAGAGGTGGTCAAGGACAGCAACAACATCACCCAGATCATGAACCTCATTCGCGATGTGTCGAACCAGACCAACCTGCTGGCCCTCAATGCGGCCATCGAGGCGGCCCGGGCGGGGGAGATGGGGCGCGGCTTTGCGGTCGTCGCCGACGAGGTGCGCCAGCTGGCGGTGCGCACCCAGACCGCCACCAAGGATGTACAGGATCTTATCTTGCGGCTACAGGAGGGCACCCGGCAGGCCAGCAGCTCGATGGCGGACTCCCGCACCCTGAGCGAAGAGGGGTACAACCGGATGAACCAAGCCAGAGAGGTGCTGGTTGATGCCACCAGCCAGATCAACCAGACCGCCGTAGAAATCAACGAGATCAGCGCACTGGCCCAGTCCCAGAATCAGCAGATGGGGCAAGCCAGAACGGCGCTGGATGAGCTGGCCATGGTGGCCGAACACCAGCGGGAACACGCCGAGGAGAGCAATGCCGCCAGCAGCGAACTGTTCGAACTGGCCAAGGCCATCGACGAGCAGATCCGCCAATACCGGATTGGCTAGGCCCGCCTCTTCCTCCTCTCCCTCTCAATAACCAACACGCCACCGCAGGGTGGCGTTTTCATTTTGCAAATCATTTTGCCTGCGCTCTCAAAACGGGAATGACGAGCAAGAGCGCAAGATATTGATAATTAACGTAAAAAATGTGGAACAGTCATTGCTTAGTGATATCAAACTCAACAGAGGGATATCGCCATGAAACCGACCACCACTCAAGCGCCCGTAGCCCACGTCGCCACCGCTCAAAAAGAGACACTGACCCCCCGCGAAGGCACCTTCCTGATGATGGTGGCCCAACTGGTGGTGCTCACCTGCATCGTACTGGCCGCCACCGTCGGCGGCCTCTCCTGGCAGTGGACACTGCTGCTGGCCATTCCGCCGGTGATCGGCGGCGCCCTGCTCAGCCGGGTATGGGGCAAACTGCCCCACTAACTGCGCTTCAGCTCACGCACCTTCCCGAACCGGCGGCCGACCCTCAAGTCGGCCGTCTGTTTATCTGCCGGCTGGCTAATGCTGATGGGCCGCAACGAAGGCGCTGCTTGTTGTTCGTTAAGCAAACCGCAGCGACGAACCGTTCAAACAAACCGCACAAACCAACCTGAACTACAGGGTATGGCTGCCCAGCTGCTCTTTAAGAAAATCGAGCCAGACCCGCAGCCGGATATCCCGCTGGGCATCGGAGTAGAAGACCGCATTGATGGGGCGCGAGGCGCCGCTGTTGCTGCGGGCCAGCACCTCCACCAGCGCCCCGCTCGCCCGATCCGGCCCGGTCATAAAGTCCGACAGACAGACGATCCCCTGCCCCGCCAGCGCCAGCTGGCGCAAGGTTTCGCCGCTACTGGCACGCAAACTGGGGGTGATGGCAAAGCGATCCCCCTGCTCGGCACTGAGCAGCGGCCAGTGGTTGAGGTGATCGGGATGCAAAAAGCCGAGCAGCTCGTGGCCGCTCAGCAGATCCGCCGGTTGGCGCGGGGTGCCGCGCTCGCTCAAATAGCCGGGAGAGGCCAACAGCCGCAGCCGCGAACGGCCAAGCGGCAGCGCGCGCAGGGAGGAGTCGGTCAGCTCGCCAATGCGGATGGCCATGTCCACCCGCCGCTCCATCAGATTGATAAAACCCTCCGAGCTGTGCAGTTGCAACTCGATGGCAGGGTAGCGGCGGCGAAACTCGCCGATGATCGGCACCAGCCGGTGCAGGATAAAAGGGGTGGCCGCATCGACCCGCAAGATCCCCTCCGGCTGCTCCCGGCGCATCAGCAGATGCCCCTCTGCCTCGCTCATCTCGGTCAGGATCTTCACGGCCCGCTGATAGAACCAGCTCCCCTCCTCGGTCAGACTGACCCGCCTCGTGGTGCGATTGAGCAGCACGGTAGAGAGCTTCTCCTCCAGCCGCTTGATGCCACGGCTCACCACCGAGTTGTCCATGCCGAGGTTCTCCGCCGCCTGGCGAAAACTGCCCGCCTCCACCACCGCAACAAACAGGGTCAGTTCATCAGAATGGGTCTTCATTGCTGTTATCCGGACAAGAGTAATGGGCCTTTATAGGCGCTGCTGCTGTGGATTGGCAAGCGTGCGGTGAGGCCAGTTCTTTTTTTCTACAGAGACAGAACGTGACCGCGGGCCCACATCACACTTGCGATTTGTCAGTACAATGCAGCCTAAAAAGCACCGTATGGCACCAATTAGTCACAAGGACGAACACCATGACATTTGAAGCACGGCTGGCCGCCGCCCATCAGGAGTTGGCGAGCAAAGGGGTATGGCATGCCAACTACAATCCCCCGCTATGCAGGCTGCTGCGCAGGTTCGGTTATCCCGTCAAACCGCCTCACTATGAGGGCTGGCTAACCAACTTTCTGGTATTTGGCGTCGGCTTTGGTCTGGTATGGGGTGTGATGATGTGGTTTTTCAGCTGGCAACCTATGGCAATAGATCTGCTGTTTGCCCTGCGCCAAACAGCCTTGTTTGCGGGATTCTGCGGCCTGACCATGGCATCTTGGCTCTGGCTGCGGCGCAAGCAGCTTAAACTGACCCAGTGGGAACAACTTGCTGAACTCACAGATGCTGATGAGGGAGATGAACTGAATGAACGCCCATGAAAAACTGAACTATGTGGAGTTTGCAGCGCGGGATCTTGCGGCCACCAAGGCTTTCTTTCAGGCCGTATTTGGCTGGCACTTTGTCGATTACGGCCCCGACTACTGTGCCTTTGCCGATGAGGGGCTGGATGGCGGATTCTATCGTGCGGATCAGTGCAATCAGACAGATCAGGGCGGCGCCCTGCTGGTGTTCTACAGCGCCGATATTGAAGCGACTCAAGCCAAGGTGAGCCAACATGGTGGCACCATCAATCGCCCTCTCTTCGATTTCCCCGGTGGCCGCCGTTTCCACTTTGTCGAACCCAGCGGCAATGAGTTTGCAGTGTGGTCAGAGCCGTCCTGCGTCTGATGATACAGGGCGGTAGGTCCGCCATTTTCCCTTTTATTTCATGCCACCATGGCACTTGCGCCATATATTTCTTGCTGCCGGATTGCTGCACTTCCCTCAATACTGTTTTGCGACCAGCGCCCTGTTTCCTGCAAGTCACGGCAGGCATACTGACCCTTCGTTTTTGCCAAGGAGGTTCAGATGTCATCACCCGTGATTGTGATTGCCCAGCTTGAAGCCAAACCCGAATATGCCGAGCAGTTTCGCGCCGCCCTTGAGCCACTGATTGCGGCCACCCTGCAAGAGGCGGGCTGCCAGCGCTATCAACTGCATCAGGATCTGGACAATCCAAACAGCTGGATACTCTACGAGGTGTGGGAGAGCGAAGCTGCCCTCACCCGCCATCAGGGCCAGCCTCACTTTACCGAATTTGTCGCCAAGGCCGAGCCCTGGTTTGCCAGCAGCTCCATTCGCCGTTATCAGCCGCTGGACGCCTGACTAGCCGCGCCGATGAGCGCCCTTTTGCAACCCGTTTGAGGAGTAGCATGATGAAGATGCCCAACCTGGGTCTTGGAACCTTTCGCCTGACCGGCCAACCCCTGCGCGACTCCCTGCTGCAGGGGCTCGAGCTTGGCTACCGTCACATCGACACAGCCCAGATCTACGCCAACGAGGCAGAAGTGGGCCAGCTGATAAGCGAGAGTGGCGTGCCTCGCCAGGATATCTATCTGACCACCAAGGTGTGGACCAGCGAATTTGGCCCGGGCAAGGTGATCCCGAGCCTTGAGGTGAGCCTCGAAAAACTGGGCACCGACTATCTGGATCTGGCGCTGATCCACTGGCCCTCCCCCAAGAGTGAGGTGCCGATGGCGGTCTATCTGGAGCAGTTGGCCGAGGCCAAGGCCCGGGGCCTGACCCGCGAGATCGGGGTCTCCAACTTCACCGTGGCCCAGCTCAAACAGGCTATCGAGATTTTGGGGCCGGGCGCCATCGCCCATCAGCAGATCGAGGTGCATCCCCTGCTGCAAAACCGCAAGGTGGTCGAGTTCTGCAAAGCCCACGGTATCGCCATCACCGCCTATATGCCGCTCGCCTATGGCAAGGTGCTCACCGAGCCGCTGCTGATGGAGATCGGCAAACGCCACGGGGTATCGGCGGCGCAGGTGTCGCTGGCCTGGCTGCTGGCACAGGAGATGGCGGTGATCCCTAGCTCCACCAAGCGGGAGAATCTCGCCGCCAATTTGGCTGCACTGAAAATCAGGCTCACTGCCGAGGAGATGGCCGCCATCGCCACGCTGGAGCGGGGCGAGCGCTGTGCCAACCCGGACTTTGCACCGGATTGGGATTAAATGGGAAGGGAGGCATGGGCTCTCTCGCTTCGGCGGCGGATACCGACCCCCTCACGAGCCGATTGCAACCACGAGCTATCCCCTCTCCCTGTGGGAGAGGGTCAGGGTGAGGGCAAGCTCCTCTTGTAAGTCATCAGGCCTTCAACCAGATAGCGCCCCCTCATCCCCAGCCCTTCTCCCTCAAGGGGAGAAGGGAGCAAATAACGCTCTGATGACATTCTTAAGCACCAGCGGGGGGCACAATGCCTCCCGCTTTTTTGTCTCCAATACCGCGTGTGACTACCGTCCGTGCAGCTAACCGCTTCCCGACCCCTCGACTGTCCTTTGCTCCTTAACCGCTCCCCCTTGGCCCCCGACTCTCTGCACGCTGTTGCCCCCTGCTCTCACCGAACTCTGCACGGCAGCTCTTGTCTTCGTTGTCTCAGTTACGCCCACTACCCCATTCCCCCTCACGATTGCTGCTGATTTGGCAAAAGTAATTTGATGTTGTCGTCATTTTTGCCAACAAAACGCTGCCCCATACTGACGCCATTCTCCCGTCGGGAGTCCCTATCCAAGGAGTTGTTATGCCACTGGCGTTATTTGCCCTTACCCTGAGTGCCTTTGCGATCGGCACTACCGAATTTGTGATTGTGGGACTTATCCCCACCATCGCAGAGCAGCTCAATGTCTCGCTCCCCTCGGCGGGCCTGTTGGTCAGCCTCTATGCCCTTGGGGTAGCCATCGGCGCCCCCGTGCTCACAGCGCTCACCGGCAAGGTGCCGCGCAAGTGGCTGCTGGTAGGGTTGATGGCGCTCTTTACCGCCGGCAACCTGCTGGCCTGGCAGGCCCCCGGTTACGAGAGCCTGATTGTGGCCCGCATCCTGACCGGGCTGGCGCACGGGGTCTTCTTCTCGGTGGGCAGCACCATTGCCACCGGCTTGGTCGCCAAAGAGAAGGCGGCGAGCGCCATCGCCATCATGTTCAGCGGCCTTACCGTGGCGCTGGTGACTGGGGTACCGCTCGGCACCTGGATTGGTCAGGTCTTTGGCTGGCGCGAAACCTTTCTGGTGGTAAGCCTGCTGGGCCTCGTCGCCATGGTGGGTAGCCTGCTGCTGATCCCGAGCAACCTGCCCAAGGGGGCGGCCTCGACCATCCGCGAGCAGCTTTCGGTACTGACCAACAAGCCGCTGCTGCTGGTCTACGCCAAAACCGCCCTTGGTTATGGCGGCGCCTTCACGGCCTTTACCTTCCTCGCCCCGATCCTGCAGCAGGTGAGCGGCTTTAGCGCCGGTTCGGTGAGCCTGATCCTGCTGGTCTACGGGGTATCGGTCGCCATCGGCAATATCTGGGGTGGCAAGCTGGCCGACAAGATGGGCCCGCTGCCTGCACTGAAGTTGCTCTTTGCCGGTCTGGCACTGGTGCTGCTGGCCCTCACCTTCACCGCACCCCATCCGGTGCTGGCGGTACTGACCGTGCTGGTATGGGGCGCCTTTGCCTTTGGCAATGTGCCGGGTCTGCAGGTGCTGGTGGTGCAACAGGCCGAACGCCACACCCCCAAGGCGGTGGATGTGGCATCGGGTCTCAATATCGCTGCCTTCAACGTCGGCATTGCGCTCGGCTCCGTAGTTGGTGGTTTTGTGGTGGAGCACCTCGGCCTGATGCACACCCCCTGGATCGGCGCCCTCATCGTGCTGCTGGCCTACGGGCTGACCCATGTCAGCGAGCGCCGCGAAGCCGTCCGGCTCGCCGCCTGTCAGGCATAAGCTGCGCCAGCAGGCCGCTCTGCCTCTCCCGTCATCACATAAAAACGAGCGGCTTATGCCGCTCGTCTCTTTTCACGCTCTGTTATTTTGTCTGTTGTTATGCCGTGCGAGAAACCACTTCCCCCTTGTTCACCGCCCGCTTGAGCCAGTAGTCGAGGCTGACATAGCGACCCCCGCCGTAAACCAGCAGCACCAGCAGCATCACGAAGTAGGTGGCGGCAAACTCCATCCCGTTGTTGAGCATCACGGGATCCCCCAGCTCGGTGATGTAGTTGTAGCGACCGGGGAAGTTGGCGGCCAGCCACTCGATAAAGCCGTTGAGGCGCAAGGTAGCCTCCATGCTGCCGGTAGCGATGGCGTCCCAACCGTGCTTCCAGTGCACCATGGCACTCGCCACGCTCATCAGGAAGATGGTGGGAATAGCCATGATGCGGGTAAAGAGGCCAAGGGCGATGCAGATGCAGCCCAGCACCTCGGTGCCCGCCGCCAGAAAGGCGAGCAGGGTCGGGAACGGCAGGTTGAGCCCCCCTTCCGAGATCGGCGCACCAAACCAGGCGGCGGTGCCGGCAAAGCCCACCACCTTGGAGTGGGCCCCCACATAGATGACCGGAATGAGATAGAGGCGAATGGCCAGCAGGGCCAGAAAATCGAGCCGCTTGCACTGGGCCACCGCCCGCTCGTACCACTGGATCAGGGTGTTGTTCATGGGAATTCTCCTTGGTGTTTGTTAAATGAGGGCCTACGTCAGGGCATAGGGGCGCCAGTCTGGCGCTCGCCAACGGGCAGCGTCAGCAGACCCAGCCGGTGAAAATGGCGCACCCACTCGGTCAGCTCAAAGTCGCTGCGAACCTGTTGAACCTGTTGCTGGAACGCTGCTCGGCTAATCCCCGGCTGCTGTTGCAGCAACTGGATCAGCGCTACATCCCATTCGCGCAACCGCTGGGTCACTACCTGATGATCCGGACTGCGAAACAGGCCATAGAAGTGGTTGCCCTGCCGGGTCGGCACCACGCCGCTACGACGGATGGCAAAGGGGAGCTCAAGCAGCTGCAGGGTGGGATTGAGCACAAACGAACTCTCCGCCGTCACCTCCTCCCCCGCTAAAGCTTGCGGCACCACCCCTTCATCAATCTCGACACAGAGGCAGGCCCACTCGTACTCCAGCAGCGCCAGCCGCTGCTTTGGCCAGTTGAGGGTGCCCTCGCTGTGGCGATGCTGCACATAGCGGACAAACTCGGTGGCGATATGGTGAAACTCGGGGGCATCGGCACCGTGCTGGATAACAAAGCCCTCCACCAGTTGCCACCTGTCCACCGGTGCCCAGTGGCCGTGGGTGAGCACAAAGGCGCTCTCCAGCACCGACTCCACATTGGCGCGCACGCTGCGGGCATAGTGGCTGGCAATGTCATCCTGCGGCAGCCGCACCCGGCTCGCCAGCCAGGCGGTCTGCTGCTGCATCCGCTGCGGGGCCGTTTTGGGCGCAGTGATCAGTGATAACCGTCTATCCATAGCGCACCTCCCGCACCTGATGGTCGAGCGCCTCGCAACAGGCGCCATGCACCCACGCCAGCTCGGCCTCCAGCTCAGGCAACGACGGCAGATGGTGATCCCGCTCCAGCAACAGGGGGCGCAGGCCGTGGGTCTGCACCGTATAACGGGCCAGCGCCACCACCGCCTCGCACACCGGTTTGCCATGCGTGTCTAACAGATAAGTCCCGAGCAAAGTGCCGTCACTCTCTTCCAGATGACCGGCGATATGGAAGTAACGGATCGCACTGCCCGGCAGCCCGGCAATCATCCGCTTGGGGCAGTAACCGTGGTTGCGGCTGTTTACGAAGACGTTGTTGATATCGAGCAGCAGCTCGCAGCCGCTGCGCGCCACCAGCTCGGCGAGAAAATCCTCCTCCGGCATCTCGTGGTCATAGCCGTGGTAGTAGGAGATATTTTCCAGCACCAGCGGGCGAGCCAGCGCATCCTGCACCTGCGCGATCCGCTCTGCCAGATAGGGAATGTTCTCCCACTGGCGCGGCACCGGTAGCAGTTCGTAGAGATAACCCTGTTGGTCGCGGGAAAAGCTCAAATGCTCGCTATAGATCTCGATGCCGAACTCGTCCAGAAAGGTGCGGATCTGGCTGAGCAAAGTGCGATTGAGCGGCTGGCAATCGCCGAGAGAGAGGCTGAGGCCGTGGGCCACCAGCGGGTAACGCTCGGCCAGCTGATGCAGCTGCGCCCGCTTGGCGCCGCCGATGGCCATCCAGTTCTCCGGCGCCAGCTCGAGAAAGTCGATGCCGGGTCGGACGGGGCCGGAGCAGAGCGCATCCAGATGCTCCTGCCGCAGCCCGATCCCCCGACTGCGTGAGCTTATTGGCCGCATACCCCCTCCGTCATCTTGCTGCCCTTGCTGGATGTGTCGCCATCAATCCCCTCTCCCGCCACACCGCACTTGCCATCACGGGCGCGCACCAGCCGCCCCTGTGGATCGCTGTCGAGTGCTTGCTTTTCAAAGCGCTTCTCGGTGCCACACTTGCCCGCCGCACACTTGCCGCCGTGCTGTTCACTGGGGGCGGCCTTTACCGGCGCATCGCTCGGGGTGGCCGCCAGCGCCAGTCCCGGGGTCAGGGCAATCAGGCTGGTCATGGCGATGGAGAGGGTCAGTTTGCCGGTGGTTTTGTTGCTGCTTGAGTTACTCATGGGCGGACTCCTTGACGGATGAAACGGGGTAGCTGGAGAGATCGCGGGCGGCCACGATCTGGCCGTGGAACTGCTGTTTGACGATGGCCATCGCCTCTTTCTTGTGATTGAGGCCAACCCCCATCCAGTGGCTCAGCACCAGCAGCTTGGGGTTCACCTCGGCGGCAATCTTGGCCACCACAGATGGCTTGGCATGAAGCGAGGCGGAGACCGGGTCGGCCCCCTCGTGGATAGCGAGCGGCATCACCAGAATGTCGGCCCCCTTGGCAAACGGCACAAAGGCCGGGTTGCTGCCGTTCTGATCCGCCGAGATGACGATGGTCCCCTCGGCGCTCTCGATGCGATAAGCCAGACAGGGCACGTCACCGTGGGGGATGCCAAGCGCGGTGATGGTCAGCCCATCCTGCTGATAGACGGTGTGGGGCTGCGGGGTCTGATAGGGCACATCGTGCAAGTTGATGGGGAAGAGGCCATCGGTGCCATCCTTGAAGCCGCTCAGGTAGGCATAGGCCCCCTTGTCCTTGTTGAAGAGGGCATCAAAGTAGCCGCTCATGCTGGGGAAGGCCGAACCTGCCTCGGGCCCCGCCAGATCCAGCGGATCGCTGCGCTCGAAGAAGTAGGCCCCCTTGAGCAGGGCGGGCAAGTCGGTCACATGGTCGGTGTGAAAGTGGCTGATGCCGATAAAATCGACCTCTTCGAGCTTGGCCCCCGCCTGGCCGAAGCGCAGGTAGACGCCGCCACCGGCATCGATCAGGATGCGGGATTTCCCCTTCCACCAGATCACCTCGCTGGAGGAGGCGCGCAGATCGTCGGAGATGGGGCCACCACTGCCGAGCACCTGCAGGGTGAAATTCTTGTCCAGTGGCGTCAGTTGTACCGGTTCGGCACAGGCCGGGGCGACGGTGAGCGCGCACCCGATGGCCAGCGCCACCGCTTTCAATCTCTGTTTCATCACAATTACCTGTCGGTTGGTTGTCGGTTGAAAGTGTGTCGTTTGTGTCGTTTACAGGGGGTGAGAGGGGCCGATGGCGATGTGTGAACACCAGCCACCGGCCGCGGCGAGGGGCGCGAGCCCCCCGCCGTCAGTTGCCGTCCCGTTCGTCCGCCTGCCAACGCGCTTCCAGCCAGAGCAGGTTGCACAGGCCCAGCAGCAGGGCGAATCCGAGGCCCAAAATCCAGGTGAAGTACCACATAGCGTCCTCCTTATGGTCAGTAGAGTTGATGGCTGTCGCGCTTGATGCGGGCGCGGTCGAGCTTGCCGCGCACCACCCGATAGACCCAGCCGGTGTAGCCCAGGTTGACCGGCATCAGCACCAGCACGAGGCCGAACATGATGGCCAACGTCTTGTAGCTGGAGGTGCTGTCCCACAGGGTCAAGCTGCTGACCGCATCGAGGGATGAGGGCAGCACGAAGGGGAACAGGGCGATGGCCACCGAGCAGAGCATGGCGGCGCAGGCAATGGCGCTGGCCAGCAGCGCAATCCGGCCCCGCTCCAGCCAGGAGGCAATCCCGCTCACCAGCGGCGCCAGCGCCCCGATGATCGGCACCAGCCACAGCAGCGGATAGTCAAAATAGTTGCGCAGCCAGCCTCCGGCGTGGGGGATCACCCCCTTCATCAGCGGGCTGATGGCAGCATTCGGGTCAAAGGGTTGTGTGCCCACACCGGTCAGCTGAAACCCTTGCAGATCCACCAGATGCCAGCCGGCCAGCAGGTAGCAGAGGCTCACCAGCGGGGCCAGCAGGATGGCGATCCCCCGTGCGCGCAGCGCAGGGGTGCCGGTCACCTTGGCTTGCAGAAAACCGGCGCCGTGCAGCAGCAACAGGGTGATGGCGGTGGCCAGCACCGAG
>NZ_JRGK01000277.1 GCF_000764645.1 Aeromonas finlandensis | reverse complement strand
CGTCGGTGGCGACCCAGTGATCCGGCCGATAGCCGTGATCGGCCGCTGCCGGCACCAGCGCCTCCATCACCGGACGGGGATAACCGGAGCAGGAGCCAATTTTCATCCCCTGCCCCCGCAGAGCATCCAGCACCGGCAATACGCCGGGGATGGGGTCGGCGAAGCGGGTCACGGCGGCAATCTGCAGCGGCATAAAGGTGTGATAAATGTGGTCCACCTCGGCGTGGCTCATGGGGTGGCCGAAGCGGGCCTGCCAGCGCGCATCCACCGAGGGCAGACGGCCCAGGGCGGCGATATGATCCCACTTGCCCAGCCCCATGGGCTGGCGCGCCTCATCCAGAGTCACGGGAAAGTCATAGGCGCGGGCGAAGGCCTCGACGAAGATGGAGGTGGGGGCGAAGGAGCCGAAATCGACGACGGTGCCAGCCCAGTCGAGGATCAGCGCCTCTACGTCGGTGGTCGGGTCTGCGGCAATTTGCAAGTCAGTCATTGTGATGTTCCTGTTTCGGTGAAAGTGCGATCTCGCCGAGAGCGTGCTCGAGAATGGTGATGGCGCGCACCAGATCGGCACGGGCAATATTGAGCGGCGGCGAAAGCTGGATAACGTTGCCCTGGGAGACCTTGAAGCTGAGCCCCAGCTCCAGACAGCGGTAGAGCAGCCGCTCGGCGGCCTGGCTATTGCGGGTGCGACTCTGGTGATCGACCACCAGATCGAGCGCCCAGAGCATACCGATACCGCGCACCTGCCCGATCAGCGGGTGACGTTCGGCAAATGCCGCGAGCTCGCGCGCCATAAAGCGGCCATCCTCCTGCGCTTTTGCCAGCAATCCATCTTCACGGATGGTACTGATGGTGGCGAGGGCCGCAGCGCAGCCGATGGGGCTCTTCTCGTGGGTGTAGTGACCGAGCGAGATGGCCGCCGCCTGATTGAAACGGTCGCGGGTAATGAGCGCCGCAAACGGCACCACCCCGCCCCCCAGCCCCTTGCCCAAACAGATGATGTCGGGCTCGATGCCAAACTCTTCAAAGCTGAACCAGTGGCCGGTACGCCCCAGGGCGTTGGGGATCTCGTCGACGATCAGCAGCACCTTATGGCGATCGCAGATCTCTCTTACCCGCTGCCAGTAGGCCTTCGAGGGCACCTGCACGTCGGTGTTGCGGATGGGCTCGGCGATAAAGGCGCCAATGCCCCCCTCCTTCTCGATGACGTACTCCAGATAATCGGCGTAATGCAGGTCATCCCCTTCCCCGCGATACCAGACGCCGCGATAGCGGGTGGGGGGCGGGATGCGCTCCACCCCGGCCATCAGCGGGCCCATACCGGCGCGAAAACAGGCCTCGCCGCCGACCGAGATGGCATCGAGGGAGGCGCCGTGAAAGGCATCCCACAGGGACACCACCTTGCTGTTGCCGGTGATGAAACGGGCGAGCTTTAAGGCAATCCCCACCACCTCACTACCACCGGGGGCGAACAGCACCCGGTTGAGATCGCCGGGGGTCAGTTCGGCCAGGGTGCGGGCGCAGTCGATGGCAACCTGATGGGTGTAGCGGCGGGGCGCAAACGGCAGATCGGCGAGTTGCTGCTGCACCGCGGCCACCACTCTGGGGTGACCGTGGCCCAGCTGATGGACGCTGTTGCCGTGGAAATCGAGATACTGTTTGCCCGATACACTGGTCAGCCAGCTCCCCTGCGCGCGCTCAAGCAGATCGAGACAGGGGGTGGAGAGCGCCTGATGGAGAAAGTAGCGGCTATCCTCCGCCAGCCCCGCCTGCACGGCCTTGCTCTGGCCTGCCCACCAGCGCGCCCGCCCCTCGCCGAGGTTGATATCCCCTTCACTGTCGGCGCGGCCACTGCCGTGCAGCTTATGGTCGTGCAAATCGCGGCCACGCAGGTCACGACCGTGAGGCGCCATGCTGGTCATCGCGCGTCCCCTTGCCAGTAGCAGGCGCTGGCCATGGCGGCGAGCAGATCCCGCACCCGCTCCGGGGTCACATCGCCGATATTGCCAATGCGGAAGCAATCGGCTTGCGAGACCTTGCCCGGATAGATAACAAAGCCCTGCGCCTTGAGCCGCTGGTAGAAGTCGGCAAAGCGGTAGTCAGGATGAGCCGGGGAGTAGAAGGCGGTGATGATGGGGGATTGCCACTGTTCTTGCAGCAGTGGCGCAAAGCCGAGGGCAGCCATCCCCGCCACCAGCGTGCGCTGATTCTCGCTGTAGCGCTGATGGCGGGCTGCAATGCCCCCCTCCTCGTCCAGCTCGCGCAGCGCCTGGGCAAAGGCAAGCACGGTATGGGTGGGCGAGGTAAAGCGCCACTTGCCCCCCTGCTGCTCCATGGTCTGCCACTGGGCGTGCAGGTCGAGGGAGACCGAGCGGGCACGACCGGCGCAGGCCACCAGCGCGGCGCGGCGAGCGATGACAAAGCCAAAACCCGGCACCCCCTGAATGCACTTGTTGGCTGAGCTGATGAGAAACTCGATGCCAAGGCGCCCCATGTCGATGGGGATACCGCCAAAGCTGCTCATGGCATCGACGATCAGGCGAATGCCGCGGCGCTGGCAGAGCTCAGCTACCTCCTCAAGGGGGTTGAGCATACCGGTGGTGGTCTCGCAGTGCACCATGGCCAGATGGGTGATCTCGGGGTGGCGCGCCAGCATCGCCTCGATGGCGGCGGGTTCGGGGCGGTTGGTCTCGCCGCAGTCCAGCTCATGGTGACGCAGGCCAAGGCAGCGGGCCATCTCCCCCATGCGGGCACCGTAGGCGCCGTTGTTGATGATCAGCAGACACTCATCGACGCCTATCGCCGAGCCCAGCACGCTCTCCACCACATAGCTGCCGCTCCCCTGCAGCAAGACGGCGCTGTAGTCACTTTCACATTCAGGACCAGTGGCCAGCCGCACCAGCTCGCGGCGGATGGGCTCCACCACGCCCTGGTTGTAGTCCGCATCCCAGGTGCAGCTGTCTTGCAGCATGGCGGCACGCACAGTCGCGGTGGTCGAGAGGGGGCCCGGGGTCAGCAGCAGGTAATCAACGGCGGCGGGAGCCGCAGGGATATGGGTCATGACTTCGCTCCTTTTGGTATATACCAGAATGAGCGCATTGTGGGTAACTGCCCCGCCAAGGTCAAAGGGGTGGCGCTACGTGCAACAAAAAATTCATTTTCAGCGCCGGGATCGCGATAATCTAGGAAGCCTGAATAGCAGGGGCGATGCTGGTATCTACCAACGCATGTTGATGTTGCCCTTTAACGACCGGGCAGATGACCTGCCCTGTGCCCAGCCCATTGCCCAACTCATTGCACAACTTATTGCAAAACCAGGGATTTTCATGAGCAAACCGCAATATCTGCAGATCAAGGATGCCCTCGCCAACCAGATCCTGGCGGGGGGTCTGGCCCCCAACGACAAGCTCCCCTCCGAGCGGCTGCTGGGGGAACTCTATGGCACCACAAGGGTCACCATTCGCGAGGCACTGGTGCAGCTGGAGGCAAACGGCCTTATCTATCGGGAGGATCGCCGCGGCTGGTTCGTCACCCCGCCGCGCTTTCGCTTGAACCCCAGACGCACCTCCAACTTTCACCAGATAGTGCGGGAGCAAGGGGGCGAGCCGCGCACCGAGTTGCTGGAGAAAAGCCGCCAGGCAGTGCCGCCCGCGTTGATGGCGCAGTTGCAGCTCAAGCCGTTCGACAGCCTGTTTCTGCTCAAACGGCTGCGCTATGCCAACGGGCGCGCCATCTGCTACTGCGAGAACCACTGCCTGCCAGAGCGGGTACCAGGCCTGCTGGAGCTGGATCTCAACGGCAGCCTGACCGAGATCTATCAGGCCCATTACGATCTCCACTACGCCCGCATGCAGGTGCGCTTCTTCCCCACCGCCCTGCCGGACGAGGTGGCCAAGGCGCTGGGGGCCACCGCCGGTCTGCCTGCCCTGCGCCTCGAGCGACTCAACTTCGATCAGCACGGTCGGGTGCTCGATTTCGATCTGGAGTACTGGCGCCACGACAGTCTGGAGATCGAGGTGGATACCCAGGATTAGTCACGGACAAATCAGGAACGGCAAAACGTCACGGGGCCGTCACCTGAACGTCATAAAGATCCCCTAGCCTCTCTCTCGACCAATCTGGTTTATACCAAACCAATTTAACTGGAGAAGAGGATGAAACAGGGAACCCATCTGCCGGCCGCCGCCGTGCTGGCTGCCATGACCGCCCCGGCACTGGCCGCGACCGATCTCACCGTCTACACCGCCTTCGAACCGGAGCAGCTCAACGAGCTGAAAACCGCGTTCGAACGCCAGCATCCGGACATCAACATCAAGTGGGTGCGTGACTCCACCGGCGTGGTCACCGCCCGCTTGCTGGCAGAAAAAGCCCAGCCCAAAGCGGATGTGGTATGGGGACTGGCCGCCACCAGCCTGATGCAACTCGATCAGCAGCAGATGCTCAATGCCTATGCACCGAAAGGACTGGATAAGCTCGACAGCCGCTTTCGCGACAGCAAGGCCGAGCCGCACTGGATCGGTCTGGACGCCTTCTTCAGCGCCATCTGCTTCAACAAGGTAGAGGCGGAGAAACAGGGGATCCCGGCCCCCACCAGCTGGGCCGACCTCACCAAGCCCATCTACAAGGGCAAGGTGATCATGCCCAACCCCAGCTCCTCCGGCACCGGTTACCTGAGCGTTGCGGGCTGGCTGCAGACCATGGGCGAGCAGCAGGGCTGGCAATTTATGAACGGCCTGCACCAGAACATCGACCGTTACACCCACTCGGGCTCCGCCCCCTGCAAGCTGGCCGCCAGCGGTGAAACGGTGATCGGTATCTCCTTCGACTTCCCGGCTACCAGCCTCAAGGCCAAGGGTGCCCCCATCGAGGTGGTGTTCCCGAAAGAGGGTTCGGGCTGGGATATGGAAGCTGCCGCCATCATCAAGGGCACCCCCAAGCTGGATGCCGCCAAACAGCTGCTCGACTTTGCCGCCACCGAACAGGCCAACGCCCTCTACAACAAGTCGTTCGCAGTGGTCGCCATCCCGGATGTAGCCCAACCGAGAGCGGGCTATCCGGCGGATATCAAAGGCCAGATGATCGACAACGACTTTAGCTGGGCAGCCCGCGAGCGTAACGCCATTCTGGCCCAGTGGAGCGCCAGCTTCGACGGCAAAACCGAAGCCAAGCAGTAAGCGTGAAGGGCGGCGGTTTGTTCACGCCAGACACACCGCTGCCAATAAACTGCCAGTCGAAGGCCAACAGGTGTTGGCCTTCGCTTTTTGGCATAACCCCCCATGTTTGTGTCGCCCTCAATAGGTAGCGCACCGCTCTTTCCCACACGACCAAGCCACCTGCTGACGACCCGTCGTCATCTGACTGTCATCAAGCTGTCATCCCTCGATCACCTGACCGTCACACTTCACCTGCAAACTGGTATATACCAAATCAGTAGCGAGTCGAACCATGACCCAGCCCTATCTGGACATTCAACATCTCAACAAGCAGTTCGGTGCTTTTCAGGCCCTCAAGGGGATCTCTCTGACCATTGAGCCGGGGGAGTTTATCTGCTTTCTCGGCCCCTCCGGCTGCGGCAAGACCACCCTGCTCAGAGCCATCGCCGGACTGGATCTGCCGGACAGCGGCGAGATCTGGCAAGGGGGGCGCAATATCTCCCGCCTGCCGCCCCAGCAGCGCGATTTTGGCATCGTGTTTCAGTCCTACGCCCTCTTCCCCAACCTGACGGTGGCCCAGAACATCGCCTTCGGCCTTGAGAATCAGGGGTTGGCGCGGGATCTCATCAAGGAGCGGGTGGACCACTGGCTGGGGCTGGTGGATCTCACTGCCCAGTCCCACAAATACCCGAGCCAGATCTCCGGCGGCCAGCAGCAGCGGGTGGCGCTGGCCCGGGCGCTCGCCCTCTCCCCCGGTCTGTTGTTGCTGGACGAACCGCTCAGCGCGCTGGATGCGCTGGTGCGCACCCATCTTCGCAGCGAGATCCGCGCCCTGCAGCAGCGCCTTGGCATCACCACCATCATGGTGACCCACGATCAGGAAGAGGCGCTGACCATGGCCGATCGCATCGTGGTGATGGAGGGCGGCCGCATCGTACAGGTGGGCACCCCGCAGGAGATCTACCACCAGCCTGCCAGCCGTTTCGTGGCAAGCTTTGTCGGCACCATGAACTTCCTCGAGACCCTGGTGCTGAGCCCCACTCAGGTGCGCCTTAACGAGCAGCCGCTGACACTTGCCAACCGGGCCGTGGCCGGCAGCAAATTGCAGGTGGCGATCCGCCCCGAGGCGATCACCCTGAGTGCGCCGAGCGAACCCTATCTTGGTCAGCACGGTATCGACGCGCAGATTGATCAAGTGGAGTTTCTCGGCGCAGCCCAGCGACTTATCTGCACCGCCGACACCTATCTGGGCCCGCAGCAAATTCTGGTGGAGCGCCCGACCCACGAGTTGCCCCGCCACGAACAGGGTGGCTGGCGCAGCGGCATGCGCTGCTCGCTGCACTGGCCCGCCGGGGCGATGCAGCTGTTTGAAGGAGAGCGCCCATGACCGCCCCCCTTGCGACCTCTTCCATGTTGCCACCAGCAACAGCCCGGCAAGACGCCCGCTGGCAGCGGCTTTGCCATGGCTGGAGCCGGGATCAGCTGCTGCAACTGATCCTGCTGGTGCTCGGCATCGCCCTGCTGGTGGGGGGCCTCTTGCTGCCGCTGCTCACCATGCTGCAAAAGAGCCTGCAGGATGAGAACGGCCTCTGGGTCGGCCTTGCCAACTTCAGCGCCTACTTCGACTCCCCTCATCTGGGGCGCACCATCGGCAACACCCTCTGGCTCGGGGTGTTGATCACCACGCTGGTGGTGACCATCGCCTTTGGCTACGCCTATGCCCTCACCGGCACCTGCATGCCGGGCAAGCCCCTGTTTCGCCTCATCGGTTTGATCCCGCTGTTGATGCCCTCCCTGTTGCCCGCCATCAGTCTGGTCTACTGGTTTGGCAATCAGGGGATCGCCAAGGGGCTGCTCGGCGGCGAGAGCATCTACGGCCCCATCGGTATCGTCATTGGTCTGGGTTTCTGGTGCTTCCCCCACGCTCTGATGATCCTTATCACGGCGCTCAGCCAGAGCGATGCCCGCCTCTATGAAGCCTCCCGGGTGCTCGGCAGCAGCGGCTGGCGCACCTTTGTCACCGTCACCCTGCCTACCGCCCGTTATGGCCTGCTCAGCGCCGCCATCGCGGTCTTCACCCTCACCATCTGCGACTTCGGGGTAGCCAAGGTG
>NZ_JRGK01000276.1 GCF_000764645.1 Aeromonas finlandensis | reverse complement strand
GTTGGTTGGTTGGTTGGTTGGTTGGTTGGTTGGTTGGTTGGTCGGGAGAGGAGGGGGGGAGTGATAAGTTGCAGATAAAAAAAAGCCCGCGCAGTGCGCGGGCTTGGTATCTCAGTCAGATGAGATTACTTGGATTTTTTCTTGCTTTCAGCTTTGGCTTCAACCGGGGCAGCTACAGGAGCAGCGGCGCCTTCGGTGAACGGACGGCCGTAGTAGGTGTCCATCAGGATGGCTTTCAGCTCGCTGATCAGCGGGTAGCGCGGGTTGGCGCCGGTGCACTGGTCATCAAAGGCTTCAATAGCCAGCTGGTCAACCTTGGCCAGGAAGTCAGCTTCAGACACGCCAGCTTCACGGATGGAAGCTGGGATGCCCAGAGTTGATTTCAGTTCGTCCAGCCAGGTCAGCAGCTTCTCGATCTTGGCGGCGGTACGGTCACCGGCAGCAGTCAGACCCAGGTGGTCAGCCACTTCGGCGTAACGACGGCGAGCTTGCGGACGGTCGTACTGGGAGAACGCAGTCTGCTTGGTCGGGTTGTCGTTGGCGTTGTAGCGGATCACGTTGCTGATCAGCAGGGCGTTGGCCAGACCGTGCGGAATGTGGAATTCAGCACCCAGTTTGTGAGCCATGGAGTGGCACACACCCAGGAAGGCGTTGGCAAACGCGATACCGGCGATGGTAGCAGCGTTGTGTACTTTCTCGCGAGCAACCGGGTCGTTGGCACCGTTCAGGTAGCTGGACGGCAGGTACTCTTTCAGCATTTTCAGGGCTTGCAGCGCCTGACCGTCGGAGTACTCGTTGGCCAGTACGGAAACGTAGGCTTCCATGGCGTGAGTCACGGCATCGATACCACCGAAGGCACACAGGGACTTCGGCATACCCATGACCAGGTTGGCATCAACGATAGCCATGTTCGGGGTCAGCTCGTAGTCAGCCAGCGGATACTTCTGACCAGTCACTTCATCGGTTACGACCGCAAACGGAGTCACTTCAGAGCCGGTACCGGAAGTGGTGGTGATACAGACCAGTTCGGCCTTCACGCCCATTTTCGGGAACTTGTAGATACGCTTGCGGATGTCCATGAAGCGCATGGCCAGATCTTCGAACGCAGTGTTCGGATGCTCGTACATCACCCACATGATCTTGGCAGCATCCATCGGTGAACCACCGCCCAGCGCCAGGATAACGTCCGGTTTGAAGGAGTTGGCCATCTCGGCACCCTTGCGAACGACAGCCAGGGTCGGATCAGCTTCTACTTCGTAGAACACTTCCACTTCCATATTCTGTGCTTTCAGCAGACGGACCAGCTCATCGGCGTAGCCGTTGTTGAACAGGAAGCGGTCGGTCACGATCATGGCACGCTTTTTACCTTCCAGGTCGCTCAGAGCGATCGGCAGGGAACCACGACGGAAGTAGATGGATTTCGGAAGTTTGTGCCACAGCATGTTTTCTGCCCGTTTTGCGACTGTCTTCTTGTTGATCAGGTGCTTCGGACCCACGTTCTCGGAGATAGAGTTACCACTCCAGGAACCGCAACCCAGGGTCAGGGACGGTGCCATTGCGAAGTTGTACAGGTCACCGATACCGCCTTGGGTAGACGGAGTGTTGATCAGGATACGCGCAGTCTTCATCTTGTCGCCGAAGTACTTGATGCGGTCAGCGTTGCGGTCCTGGTCGGTATAGAGACCTGAGGTGTGGCCGATACCACCGATGTTGACCATGTCACAGGCCATCTCAACGGCGTTTTCGAAGCTGCTTGCACGGAACATACCGAGCAGCGGGGACAATTTCTCGTGAGCAAACTCATCTTCTGCACACAGCTTGGCGCCTTCACCGATCAGGATCTTGGTATCAGCCGGTACAGTCACGCCTGCCATCTCGGCAATCTTGGTGGCTGGTTGGCCAACGATGTTGGCATTCAGGGCACCGTTGATCAGGATGACTTTACGTACCTTGTCAGCATCTTCTTTGGAGAGCACGTGGCCCTTGTGGGATGCAAAGCGCTCTTTAACCTGGTCGTAAATGGCATCAACAACGATGACGGCCTGCTCGGAAGCACAGACAACGCCGTTATCGAAAGTCTTGGACATCAGCACGGACGCAACAGCACGCTTCACGTCGGCGGTCTCGTCGATAACGATAGGCACGTTACCGGCACCCACACCGATAGCAGGCTTACCAGAAGAGTAGGCTGCTTTCACCATGCCCGGGCCACCGGTGGCCAGGATCAGGTTGATGTCTTCATGCTTCATCAGGGCGTTGGAGAGTTCAACAGACGGTTGGTCGATCCAGCCGATGATGTCTTTCGGTGCACCGGCGGCAACAGCTGCATCCAGTACCAGCTTGGCTGCGGTATTGGTGGAGTTCTTGGCACGGGGGTGCGGGGAGAAGATGATGGCGTTGCGGGTCTTGAGTGCGATCATGGATTTGAAGATCGCAGTAGAGGTCGGGTTGGTGGTCGGAACGATACCACAGATGATACCTACCGGCTCGGCGATGGTGATGGTGCCCATCTGAGAATCTTCGCTCAGAATGCCGCAGGTCTTCTCTTCTTTGTACTTGTTGTAGATGTATTCGGAGGCGAAGTGGTTCTTGATAACCTTGTCTTCGATGATACCCATACCGGACTCTTCCACGGCCATTTGGGCCAGGGGGATACGGGCGTTGTTGGCGGCCAGGGCGGCGGCACGGAAGATCTTGTCTACCTGCTCTTGTGAGAAGCTGGCGAATTCACGCTGGGCTTCTTTAACGCGGGCGACCAGTGCATCCAGTTCAGCCAAATTGGTTACTGCCATGTTTATCTCCTGATTATTTGAAAACTGTTTAGTAAGACGTTGGCAATGCCCGGCAATTATAGTCGCCCTGTCAAGACGGTATCGTTGCAACAGCTTTTTCACATGCCTTACTAAATCGCTTTCTGAGTCGATTATAGAGCGGGGCTGACTCAGAAAAACTTGATCTGGATCATGTGTAACAAAAGAACAAAAGAAATTTTATTTCACAATCCTTGTTTGACTGATGTTACCGGAATGTGCTTCCAAACGAAAGGCGAGATGTTTGTTAGAAGAAGGTAATAAACCACATTTATCAAATGGTTAATTGGCCGTATGGGCAGATTTACGGGGCTGTTTGAGTGGTAATGGTTAGCAAATATGAGTGAATTGGTTTCAGAATCACCGACAAGAGCACGTTATTCCAGCATTTGTTGCAAAAATGATTGTTGTTTTAATTCATGACTAATTCGATTTATGGCCCGAGAAGGCCATTTATGCCATATCCCCACTCTATTCTGGTGGTGGGGCATTGCTTCGGGTGGTGTGGCGGACATGCCAACTGCTCCCTCGATCTCGCGCCTGGCCGCGCATGATGGGTTCTCTGTCGGTGATCGTCAGCAATGATGACCGTGATGGCGCCCGAGTGTCCAACGCTCATGTGTCATAACGGTTGCCATGATTGAGGGCGGATTGGGATTTGGTACAGGTTTATGCCAGTCAGGGACGATGCATTAGATGAACTAACTAAAAACCCCTCAAAACAGTGAGATTATTTGATTGGTGCCCGCTCTGGCTATGAGGTAAATTTACGCACGAAATTACTGGACTGGCCCGGTGGGCCCGAAACTCTTTTGGAAGGCGCCTATGGCAGCAATTGACGTCTCGTTGTATCTGAAGTTTTTTGTCGGTTTGTTCGCAATCATCAACCCGCTCGGTTTGCTGCCTGTCTTTGTCAGCCTGACCAGCCACCATACCCAGGCCGAACGGATGAAGACCAACACTACCGCCAATATTGCGGTGATGGTGATCCTGCTGGTCTCCATGTATATGGGGCAGCTGATCCTCGATGGTTTTGGCATCTCACTGGCGTCGTTTCGCATCGCCGGTGGCTCGCTGATTACCCTGATCGCCTGGTCGATGCTGCAGGGCAAGTTGGGCGAGGTAAAGCACAACAAGCAGGAGAAAGGTGAGCTGGCGGTTCGCGAGTCCATCGCCGTGGTGCCGCTGGCGCTGCCACTGATGGCGGGCCCCGGTGCCATCTCCTCGGTCATCGTTTATGCCAGCCAGAGCCATTGGCAGCAACTGCTCGGCATGTCGGTGGTGGTGGTACTCTTCTCGTTCTGCTCCTGGCTTATCTTCCGTGCCGCGCCCTTGCTGTTCAAAATCATGGGCAATACCGGCATCAACGTGGTAACCCGTATCATGGGTCTTATCATGATGTCCCTCGGTATCGAGATCATGGTGGCAGGGATCAAGGGGGTTTTCCCCAGCCTGATGTGAGCCAGGTCTGTTTTATGAAAGCCGGTCCTCGTGACCGGCTTTTTATTGGTTGCTTTTTACCCGGTCTTTTCTAGAATCGGTCGTTTGTATAAAAAGCGAGCGTGACGGTGGTGTTTTCACATTGAAAAATGTCGCCAATGCTGATTATTTGACCAGAAAAGGCCGCTCTCCCTGATAATATCTGTTGCATTATCAGAATTGGCAGGGAATTATGCTGGGAGCGGGTTTCAACCCCGTCACTTTAAAAAACGCATGGAATGTTCTTGTTGGAGTAGGGAAATGACTCATAAAAAAACAATGATTAACACATTGCTGATGGCTGCACTGTTTGGTGGCGTCAACGTAGCACAGGCTGCTGATGTCCCGGCGGGAACCAAGCTGGCGGATGTCCAGCAATTGGTAAAAGGTAATGGCTCGGAGCCAGCAACCTTGGACCCGCAGAAAGTTGAAGGTACGCCTGAGTCTGCAATCTTGCGTGATCTGTTTGAAGGTCTCGTGACTTCCGGTTCGAAAGGGGAAGTTGTTCCGGGTGTCGCCGAATCTTGGGAAACCAAGGATAACAAACACTTCATCTTCCACCTGCGCAAAGATGCCAAGTGGTCCAACGGTGAGCCGGTCACCGCTCATGACTTTGTATTTGCCTTCCAACGTGCGGTGGATCCGAAAACCGCCTCTCCTTACTCCTGGTATCTGGAGATGCCGACCATCGCCAATGCCACAGAGATCATTGCCGGCAAGAAGCCGTCCGATACTCTGGGTGTGAAGGCGACTGATGATTACACCTTCGAAGTACAGCTTGAGAAGGCCATCCCTTATTTCGTCACCATGCTCTCTCACACCACTACCTACCCGGTGCCGAAGAAGGTGATCGAGAAGTATGGGGAAAAATGGACCCAGCCGGGCAATATGGTCGGTAATGGTGCCTACGTATTGAAGGAGTGGGTTGTTAATGAGCGCATTGGTTTGGAGCGCAACAAAAACTATTGGAATGATGCGAAAACGGTGATCAATAAGGTTACCTATCTTCCGATCCAATCTACCAACGCTGAGTTGAATCGCTTCCTGGCTGGCGAAGTCGACATGACATGGAACGTGCCAATCGAACGCTTCAAGCAACTCAAAAAAGATTATCCGGCTGATCTGAAAGTTGAAGGGCTTGTTTCGACTTATTACTACCAGTTCAACATCAAGAAGAAGCCGTTTGATGATGTCCGGGTACGGACAGCACTCTCTTATGCCGTCAATCGCGACGTGATTGCCGACAAGGTCATGGGTCAAGGGCAAAGGCCTGCATACGGATTGACCCCTGACTATGTTGATGGCTTCAAGCCGGTTGCCCCCGAGTGGTCAAAAATGACCCAGGCCGAGCGTGATGCCAAGGCCAAGGCGCTGCTGGAAGAGGCCGGTTTCGATGCCAGCAAGCCGCTGAAGTTTGAACTGCTCTACAACACTGATGACAACCACAAGAAAGTGGCTGTTGCTGTCGCTTCCATGTGGAAAAAACTGGGCGCAGAAGTCAGTTTGGTGAACCAGGAGTGGAAAACCTATCTGGAAACCAAAAAGCAGGGCCAGTTTGATGTGGGTCGTGCCGGCTGGAGTGCTGACTACAACGAAGCCTCTTCCATGCTGGATCTGATGCAGACTACCCATGGCAACAACGACGGCAAATACTCCAATTTGGCATTTGACAAGTTGATGACTGACTCCCGCGATCAGGTCGATGCAGAAGCACGCAACAAACTCTATGTTCAGGCCGAAGCCATTTTGGCCAAAGACATGCCGATTATCCCCATCTACCAATATGTTCAACCTCGGATGGTCAAATCTTACGTGGGTGGTTACCCGAGCAATCCGCTGGATAACCTCTACAGCAAAGATATGTACATCATTGCTCACTGATTTAAAGCAACAAGTCGCATAACAAGCAGGGCCCGCCAGACGGCGGGCCTTTATTACAACCGCGACCATTTGGAAGCAGTTCAGGACAGGTAATGTCTATGTTGAAATTCATTTTTAAACGGCTATTGGAAGCGATCCCGACTCTGCTGGTCTTGATCACCGTCTCTTTCTTCATGATGCGTTTCGCCCCGGGTAACCCCTTTAGCAGCGAGCGCACACTGCCCCCCGAGGTTATCGCCAACATCGAGGCCAAATACGGGCTCGACAAACCCATTGGCATGCAATATCTCACCTACCTGGGCAACCTGGTACAGGGGGATTTGGGGCCCTCTTTCAAATACAAGGATTTCACCGTCAATGATCTGGTGAGTCAGGCATTGCCTGTTTCCGCCAAGATCGGGACCTCGGCCTTCTTCTTCGCCGTGCTGCTGGGGGTCACTTTCGGCACCATAGCGGCCTTGAAACAGAACACCATCATCGACTATCTGCTGATGTCGTCGGCCATGGCCGGGGTAGTGATACCGGGCTTTGTGCTGGCGCCCTTGCTGGTACTCTTTTTCAGTATCCATCTGGGTTGGTTCCCGGCCGGTGGCTGGCAGGGGGGCGGCATCCAGTTTATGGTGCTGCCGGTGTTCGGCATGATGATGTACTACATCTCTGCCATCTCGCGGATCATGCGGGGCAGCATGATCGAGACCATGAACTCCAACTTCATCCGTACCGCCCGTGCCAAGGGCTTGCCGCTGCGCCACATCATCCTGAAACACGCGCTGCGTCCGGCTATGCTGCCGGTGGTCTCCTATCTGGGCCCGGCCTTTGTCGGCATCATCACGGGTTCCGTGGTGATCGAGACCATCTTCGGTCTGCCGGGGATCGGCCAGCTGTTCGTCAACGGTGCCCTTAACCGTGATTACTCCATGGTGCTCGGTCTGACCATTCTGGTCGGCGCCCTGACCATCACCTTTAACGCTGTGGTCGATATTCTCTACGCCTTTATCGATCCCAAGATCCGTTACTAATTCGGGAGTTCATCATGGTTGTTTCAACTGAAAAACGCGATGCCGTCGAGGCGTTCGCGCAAAAAGTGGAAGTGGTGGAGGGTCGCTCCCTGTGGAAGGATGCCCGTCGCCGTTTCCTGCGCAACAAGGCTGCACTGACCAGCCTGATCATTCTGACCATCATCGGTCTGGCGGTCATTGTCGGCCCCCATCTGTCCCAATACACCTTTGACGATCCGGACTGGGGTGCCATGCAGTCGCCGCCGGATATGGAAGCGGGTCACTACTTCGGTACTGACAGTCTGGGGCGCGATCTGTTCGTGCGCACCCTGTTGGGCGGCCGTATCTCGCTGATGGTCGGCATCATGGGTGCTATGGTGGCGGTCATCATCGGTACCCTCTATGGCGCAGCCTCCGGCTTTATCGGCGGGCGGGTCGACAGCCTGATGATGCGGGTACTGGAGATCCTCAACGCCTTCCCCTTCATGTTTTTCGTCATCATGCTGGTCACCTTCTTTGGCCGTAATCTGGCGCTCATCTTTATCGCCATCGGGGCGGTGAGCTGGCTCGACATGGCGCGTATCGTGCGCGGCCAGACCCTGAGCCTCAAGAGCAAGGAGTTTATCGAGGCGGCCCACGTCTGTGGCGTCTCCAAGTGGAAGATCATTACTCGTCACATCGTACCGAACGTACTCGGTATCGTGGCCGTCTACGCCACCTTGCTGGTGCCGGGCATGATCATGTTTGAATCCTTCTTGAGTTTCCTGGGCCTTGGGGTTCAGGAACCGATGACCAGCTGGGGTGCCCTGCTGGATGAAGGCTCCAAGTCGATGGAAGTGGCCATCTGGCAACTGCTGTTCCCCGCCTGCTTTATGGTGGTGACCCTGTTTTGCTTCAACTTCCTCGGGGATGGTCTGCGTGACGCCCTCGATCCGAAAGATCGTTAATCGAGCATCGGATCGACAGAAAAGCATCACACAAGATCGATAAGGAGTTTTTATATGAAGTTACTGGATGTGAAAGATCTGCGGGTCGAGTTCAAGACCCCGGACGGCAATGTGGTGGCGGTCAACGACCTCAACTTCTCCCTCGCTGCGGGCGAGACCCTGGGGATCGTGGGTGAATCCGGCTCCGGCAAGTCCCAGACTGCCTTTGCCATCATGGGCCTGCTGGCCAAAAACGGCATTATTACGGGCTCTGCCAAGTTTCAGGGGGAGGAGATCCTCAACCTGCCGGAGTCCAAGCTCAACAAGATCCGCTCCGAGAAGATCGCCATGATCTTCCAGGATCCCATGACCTCGCTGAACCCCTACATGAAGGTGAAGGATCAGCTGATGGAAGTGCTGATGCTGCACAAAGGGGTGAGCAAGGCGGAAGCGTTCGAAGAGTCGGTGCGGATGCTCGATGCGGTGAAGATCCCCGAAGCGCGCAAGCGGATGGGGATGTATCCCCACGAGTTCTCCGGCGGCATGCGTCAGCGGGTAATGATCGCCATGGCGCTGCTCTGTCGGCCGCAACTGCTGATCGCCGATGAGCCGACCACCGCGCTCGACGTGACCGTGCAGGCCCAGATCATGACCCTGATGAACGAGCTCAAACGCGAGTTCAACACCGCCATCATCATGATCACCCACGACCTTGGCGTGGTCGCCGGTATCTGCAACAAGGTGCTGGTGATGTATGCCGGTCGTACCATGGAGTACGGCAAGGTAGACGATATCTTCTATCGCCCGAGTCACCCCTATACCGAAGGCTTGCTGCGCGCCATTCCCCGTCTCGATACCGAAGGGGAAGTGCTGCCCACCATCCCGGGTAATCCGCCCAACCTGCTGCGTCTGCCGACCGGCTGCCCCTTCCAGGAGCGTTGCCACCGGGTCAGCGAGATTTGCGGCCAGCAATCACCGATCCTCACGCCGTTCAACGACGGCCGCGAGCGGGCTTGCCACTGGGTTTCGGATGCCATCAACAAGGGGGCCAACTAAATGGGTGCCGACAAAAAATTGCTGTTGGAAGTGTCTGACCTCAAGGTCCACTTCAGTATCAAGAGTGGCAAGGCGTGGCCCTGGGCCAAGCCGTCTGACCTCAAGGCGGTCGACGGTGTGACCATGCGTCTCTACGAAGGGGAGACCCTCGGCGTGGTGGGGGAGTCCGGCTGCGGCAAATCGACCTTTGCCCGTGCCATCATCGGTCTGGTACCGGCCACCGATGGCAAGGTGGTGTGGCTCGGCGACGACCTTACCAAGCTTGACCAGAATGCCCTGCGGGAGAAGCGCAAAGAGATCCAGATGATCTTCCAGGACCCGCTGGCCTCTTTGAACCCGCGCATGACCATCGGCGACATCATCGCCGAGCCGCTCATCACCTTCTATCCCAACCTGCCACGGGAAGAGGTGAAGGAGAAGGTGCGCGCCATGATGAGCAAGGTGGGGCTCTTGCCCAACCTGGTCAACCGCTATCCTCACGAGTTTTCCGGTGGCCAGTGCCAGCGGATCGGGATTGCCCGGGCGCTGATCCTCGAGCCCAAGATGATCATCTGCGACGAGCCGGTGTCGGCGCTGGATGTCTCCATTCAGGCGCAGGTGGTTAACCTGCTCAAAGCCCTGCAAAAGGAGATGGGGCTGTCGCTCATCTTCATCGCCCACGATCTGTCGGTGGTCAAGCATATCTCCGATCGGGTGCTGGTGATGTATCTGGGCAACGCCGTGGAGCTGGGGACCCGCAAGGAGATCTTCGCCAACCCGTTGCACCCCTACACCAAGGCGCTGATGTCAGCGGTGCCGATCCCGGACCCGGAGCTGGAGCGCAACAAGGTGATCCAGATCCTGGAGGGGGACTTGCCCTCACCGATGAATCCGCCGTCCGGTTGCGTGTTCCGCACCCGCTGCCCGGTGGCAGGCCCCGAGTGTGCCAAGACCCGGCCCCAGTTGGAAGGCAACTTCGATCACGCGGTCTCCTGCCTCAAGGTCGACCCGCTCTGATGGCGATGTGTTGAATGGATTTACGGGGTGTCCAGGTGGCACCCCGATTAATTTTGGCCACAGATGAAGATGTCTCTTGGCGTTATCTTTTTCCGCTGTTAATATCCGCGCAACAAGGGGAGTAACTTCTCGCCGGTTTGTCGTCATTACGGTGCATCCATTGAGGTGTACCCGGCAGCCGGGCAGCTGATGCAAATCAGCTGTAAGTGAGACCTTGCCGAGAGGCAAGGTGTATCTGCTCTAAACGCAAACCCACGCCTCTCGGACGTGGGTTTTGTCGTTTTTGGGAGAAGTGAATATGGGTGAATGGTGGATGTGGACCGGTTTCTTCAGCATAGTGCTGGTCCTGTTATGGATAGACATACGCTTTGTCGGTGGCGGCAAGTCACACAAGGTATCTCTCAAAGAGGCGGGTGTCTGGTCCCTCATCTGGATCAGTGTGGCCCTGCTCTTCAACCTGGCTATCTGGCTCTGGCTGGATCACAGCGCTGGCCGTGAAATTGCCAACCAGAAGGGGTTGGAGTTCCTCACCGGCTACCTCATCGAGAAAGCGCTGGCGGTGGACAACGTCTTCGTCTGGCTGATGCTGTTTGGCTACTTTGCCATTCCGGCCGAGCTGCAGCGTCGGGTGCTGCTCTACGGGGTACTGGGTGCCATCGTGATGCGTGCCGGTATGGTGTTCGCGGGTAGCTGGCTCATCGAGCAGTTCCACTGGATCCTCTACCTGTTTGGCGCCTTCTTGCTGCTGACCGGTGCCAAGATGCTGTGGGCGGCCGACAAGGAGCCAGACCTCGCCAACAACCCGCTGCTGGGCTGGATGCGCCGTCGCTTCAAGGTGACCGAGACCCTGGAAGGGGAGAACTTCTTCGTCTGGCGTGACGGTGTGCGCTATGCCACCCCGCTGCTGCTCATTCTGGTGCTGGTGGAGGTGAGCGATCTCATCTTCGCGGTGGACAGTATCCCGGCCATCTTTGCGGTGACCACGGATCCCTTCATCGTGCTGACCTCCAACATCTTCGCCATCATGGGTCTGCGCGCCATGTACTTCCTGCTGGCTGGGGTGGCTGATCGCTTCGCCCTGCTGAAGTATGGTCTGGCGCTGATCCTGATGTTTATCGGGGTCAAGATGCTGCTGCTGGATATCTTCAAGATCCCGACCGGCATCGCATTGGGCGTCGTCGCGCTGATCCTGCTGGCCTCTATGGGGCTGAGTCTGTTTGTGACCCGTAAAAAAGCCGCTTAAACGCAACATCATTTAATACCAAACAACAAGGGCTCCCGCGGGAGCCCTTTTTCATAGCAGAGATTTGCTTAGCGCTTGATCTTCTTGGGATTGGTGTAGCCCCAGATGGTGTACATATCCGCCAGCAGGGCGCCGTTGTACTCCTCCAGATCGGCCTGCTTCACCTCGGCCTCACCCTGACGGCCAAACAGCACCACCTCGTCACCGGGTTTCACCCCTTTAAGGTCGGTCACGTCCACCATGATGGTGTTCATGGAGGTCTTGCCGACCACCGGCACCTTCTGACCCTGGATCAGCACATAAGCCTTGTTGCTCAGCGCCCGGCGGTAGCCATCGGAGTAACCGAGCGGCAGGTTGGCGAGCCAGGAGTCACGCTTGAGGGTAAAGGTGCGGTCATAACCGACGGTGTTGCCCGCCGGATAGTGGTTGACCGAGGCGACCTGGGTCTTGAACGCCATTACCCGCTTGTATTCGGTGTAGGAGGGGATGGAGTCGCCGTAGAGCAGGCCGCCCGGGCGCACCATGTCGAAGTAGGCGTCCGGCACTTCCAGGGTGGCGAAGGAGTTGGCGGCGTGGATGGTGATCTTGCTGCGATCCAGCTTGCCCGCTTCCAGCAGCCACTGGGAGTCCAGCTTGAACTGGGCCAGCCCCATCTTGACGTCCTCTTTCTCCTCAACCGGGAAGTGGGTCATGATGCCGACCGGTGTGATCCCCTTGAGCTTGAGCATGGCCAGCGCATCCTGCTTGGAATCGGCCAGCCGCAGGTCGATGCCGTTACGGCTCATGCCGGCGGAGTTGAGGGCGATATGCACCGGGATGTTGGTATGGTGGCGCTGGGCAATATCGGCGATGCCCCGGGCACTCACCAGACTGCCGATCAGCTCTTCCATCTTGTAGGGCAGGGCCTGCTCCACCTCATCCGGCGTGGCGGCCCGTACCCGCATCAGACGGCCGGTAAAGCCTTTCTCGCGGGCAACCCGCGCCTCTTCGTTGCTGGCGATGCCGATGCAGGGAATGTTGGCCTTGACCACGGAGGGGACCAGCAGATCGATGCCATGACCGTAGGCGTCGGCCTTCATGATGGCGCAGATCTGCGGACCCTTGTCACCGAGGCGATCCTTGAGGGTCTGGATATTGTGTTCAAAGGCACCGAGATCAACTTCCAGCCAGGCATTGCTGGCGGTCTGCTCCTGACCGTTGCGATGGTCCGTCGCAAGGGGCAGGTAGGGGGCTGCAACGGCTTGGCCTGCGAGCAGGCCGAAGATCAGGGTAGCCAGCAGAGTTTTCTTGTGCATGGAGATTCCTTTCGGTTATTGGCATGGGATAGTTTGTAGTATATCGGCCACATCGGCTGTGGATTAATTATAAACTATTGTTATTATTTTGGTTTTTCAACTTTTTGGCGCTTTCCCGGTGCGGCTCTGCCGCAACAGGGCGTCGGCCGACACTTGTCAGGGGCAGAAAATGGTCAATCTGGAGTTGCGTGTACCGCCACCGCTGATCTTCATGCTGTGTGCCGGTAGCATGTGGTGGTTGAGGGGGACGGGTGAGCTTGGGGGGTGGGCAATAGTGCTGCTTGCCGTACTGATCCTGGTGGGGGCCATCATGGGCTTTGGCGCCTTGCTCCGTTTTCGCCGCCATCAGACCACGGTCAGCCCGACCCGTCCACACCATACCCGCCATCTGGTGACCGGCGGCGTCTATCGCGTCAGCCGTAATCCCATGTATCTGGGGCTGCTCTGCTGGCTGGCTGCCTGGGGTTGTTATCTGGGGGGAGTGTGGGTCTGGGCTGGGCCGATTGTGCTGGTGGCCTGGTTGACCCGTTTCCAGATCTTGCCGGAGGAGCGGCTGCTGCGGGCCCGTTTTGGCGAGGAGTACGCCCGCTACTGTCAGCAGGTTCGCCGCTGGTGCTGAAGGCACAGTAAGCTGCGCGGGTTGATAAGCTGGATCGGCAGAGCAAGAGACGCAGAACCCCGAGCTGGCTCGGGGTTCTCGATAGTGGCAGGTTAGAAGAGATCGCCCTTCTCGTCCTTGGTGGGTTCGAGGCTCCAGCCGGTGGCATCGCTGCTGCTGGCAATCTGCCCCTTCTCTTTCCACAGCTTGATCTTGAGGCGCAGGTTGTTGGCCGAGTCGGCGTTCTTCACTGCTTCTTCCTCTTCGATCACCCCTTCCACCACCAGATCAAACAGGGCGCTGTCGAAGGTGACCATGCCGAGGGCTTTGGATTTCTCCATCACCTCTTTGAGACCACCAAATTCGCCGCGTTTGATCATGTCGCGGATGGTGTGGGTGCCGAGCATGATCTCCACCGCCGCGCGGCGACCGCCATCGGTGGTTTTTACCAGCCGCTGGGAGACAAACGCCTTGAGGTTGTTGCCCAGATCGTTGAGCAGTTGCGGACGGCGCTCTTCCGGGAAGAAGTTGATGATGCGATCCAGCGCCTGGTTGGCGTTGTTGGCGTGCAGGGTGGAGATGGCGAGGTGGCCGGTTTCGGAGAAGGCCAGCGCATGCTCCATGGTTTCGCGATCGCGGATCTCGCCGATAAGGATGACGTCCGGCGCCTGACGCAGGGTGTTTTTCAGGGCGGCGTGGAAGCTGCGGGTATCGACCCCCACCTCCCGCTGATTGATGATGCTCTTGCGGTGGCGATGGACGAACTCCACCGGATCCTCGATGGTGATGATGTGGCCGCCGCTGTTGCGGTTGCGGTGGTCGATAAGCGCCGCCAGCGAGGTGGATTTACCCGAGCCGGTGCCGCCGACAAACAGCACCAGACCCCGTTTCTCCATGATGGTGTCGAGCAACACCGGCGGGAGCTTGAGATCTTCAAAACGGGGGATTTCTGTCTTGATGTTGCGGGCCACCAGCGACACTTCGTTGCGCTGCTTGAAGATGTTGACCCGAAAGCGGCCGACCTGGGGCAGGGAGATGGCGAGGTTCATCTCCAGATCTTTTTCGAACTGCTGCTTCTGCTCGCCATCCATGATCTCGGCGGCGATCCGCGCCACTTCCCCCGGCTCCAGCGGTGTTTCGTTGAGGGGGCGCAGGCCGCCGTTGAACTTGGCGCAGGGGGGGGCGCCGGTCGACAGATAGAGGTCTGAGCCATCCTGCTTGGCCAGGATCTGTAACATGTCTCGCAATTCCATTTTTTTGCCTCGTCGATCAATGAGATGCCATGAGCGGGATGATATTGAGTGTACAGTGTCAGGCGCCGGTCAGTTTCTCGCGAAAGACAAAAAAGACCGCACCGAGAATACAGAGCCCTGCCCAGAGGTAGTCCCATTTCAGATCTTCTTTGAGATAGAAGATAGAGAAGGGGACGAATACGGTGAGGGTGATCACTTCTTGCAAGATTTTCAGCTGCCCCACGCTCAGCACAGTGTGGCCGATGCGGTTGGCGGGCACTTGCAGCAGGTATTCGAACAGGGCGATCCCCCAGCTCACCAGCGCGGCAATGATCCAGGGTTTGTGGTTCATGCTTTTGAGGTGGGCGTACCAGGCGAAGGTCATAAAGACGTTGCTGCAAAGCAGCAGACCGATACTGGCGAAAATCGGGTTCATAGGGTTCTCCTTGAAAATCCGGCGCATTTTATCCCTGAACCACGGGTTTTCATACGTGGTGCGGGAGGGTATTTTTAACCAACGGGATCAGGCCGTGCGAGGTATGCGACGGGATGGGCAAGTCAAGCGGGATAGTGTTGTTACTGTTATTTGCCATGCCGGTGTGGGCGACCCCGACGCTGACCGTGGCCACCGATCTCTGGCCGCCGTTTCGCATTTTGCAGCCGGATGGTCAGCTGCAGGGGATCGATATCGAGATCCTGTACCGGTTGCAACAGGCGAGCGGCATTGAGTTGCAAGTGCGGCGGATGCCGTGGGGCAGGGCGCTCAAGCAGATGCAGACCGGTCAGGTCGATCTGATGATTGGGCTCGCCTATACCGCCGAGCGGGCGCAGTTCATCGACTATCTGCAGCCTGCCTACTACCAGTGCTGGCCAGCTTTTTATGGTCAGCCGGCCAATGTGGCCCGGATCCACCAATACCGCGATCTGCAAGGGGTGAAGGTGGGCTATGTGCTCAACTCCGCTTACTTTGAGCCCTTCAACTCTGACCGTCACCTCGACAAGCATGGGGTACCCACCGAGGAGCAGTTGCTGCGCATGGTGCAGCGCGGTCACCTGCCGCTGATGATCGGTTCCGATTGCCAGGTGGACTATGCCCTGAGTCAAAGGAGTGGGAACCGGGTACACAAGGCGGACTATCGCCCTGACACGCCGGTGACCCTCTATCTGGGGATGAGCAAGCACTCACCCCACCAGTCGTTGCGCCAACCCTTGCTGGTAGCGCTGCAAAATCTGGTGGCCAGCGGCGAGATAAGCGGGATGGCCAAGCGTTACCAGCCTTGACCTTGGGTGGCAAGCCGCTGTTATCATGCCCCTTTCCTGCTTCCCCCGGCGCTGCGACAGGGCTGGGGACGAAGCCTAGTTATTGTCGGGGATCATCCTTGTACCTCTCCCTTATCGCCCGCCAGCGGCGCTGGCAGCGACGCTGGCTCTCTGGCCTGACGTTGCTGACGCTGCTGCTGTTTCTCTTCTCCCTCGTCTGGGGGGAGTTTGTGCTGCTGCCCTGGCAGCCCCTTGGCGATCTCGAACAGCGCATCCTGCTGGAACTGCGTCTGCCGCGTGCCTTGCTGGCCCTCTTGGCTGGCGCAGCCCTTGCCTGTGGTGGCGCCGTATTGCAGGTGATGCTGCACAATCCGGTGGCGGAGCCCGGGCTGCTTGGTGTCTCGAGCGGAGCGGGGCTGGCTGCCATGGTGGCGATGGCGGTGGCCAAATCCCTCGGCCTCTATCTGCCCGGTTGGGGGCTGTCGCTGGCAGCCTTCGGTGGTGCGTTGCTGGTGACCATGCTGCTCATTCGGCTGGCTCGCCGCGCGCGTCTCGGCCATGCCCGCTTGCTGCTGTTTGGCGTCGCCATCGGGATTCTCACCAATGCCGCCATGACCTGGCTGATGTACTTTGCCGACGACGGTTCCTTGCGTGAATTCATGTTCTGGATGATGGGCAGCCTCTCTTACGGCAGCCAGCAGTTCGCCTGGTGGTGGTTGGTGCTGCCGCTCACCCTGGGCTGGCTCTGCTGGCAGGGCAAGGCGCTGCAACAACTGTTGCTGGGGGAGACCCAGGCCCGCCTGATGGGAATGGATGTGGACAAGATGTGGGTGCGGCTGGTGCTGGCGGTCTGCCTGCTCACCGGTATCGCAGTGTCGCTGTGTGGCGTGATCGGCTTTGTCGGGCTGGTGGTGCCCCATCTGCTGCGGCTCTGTGGCGGCAGCGATCAGCGCTTCCTGCTGCCTGCGTCGGCACTCGGCGGCGGGGCCCTGCTGCTGGCGGCCGATCTGGTTGCCCGCTCAGCGTTAAGTGCCGGTGAGCTGCCTATCGGGGTGATTACCGCCTCGGTGGGGGCACCGCTCTTTATCTATCTGCTATTGAGGCAAACAGCTGATGGCTCTGCATGATTTGGTCGGGTCGCGCACTCTCCTTATTTACCCGTTGTTGAGGCAAGATGCCGATGTCGCCCGTTGATCCCATCTCTGTCGCTTCTCTTGCTGCTGCGCCGCTGCTGGAGGCGCGTGCACTCGCGATTGCCGGACGGCTCTCTCCCCTCTATATCCGCTGGCATGGCGGCCAGCTGGTGGCGCTGCTCGGCCCCAATGGCAGCGGCAAGTCGACCCTGCTCGGCGCGCTGGCGGGGATCTTGCCCGCCGAGGGCTCTGTGCTGCTGGGGGGGGAAGTGCTCACTGACCTGAGTTGGCCCGAGCTTGCCAAACGGCGCGCCATGCTGCCCCAACGCCAGCCCCAGCTGTTCCATATTCCGGTGTTTCAGGTGTTGAGCCTGGGGCTCGAACAGGGGGTTGAGCCCGCCACACAGAACGAGGCGATCAGGGCGCTGTGCGAGGCGCTGGAGCTGGATGCTTTGCTGGCCCGCGACTTCAGTCGGCTGTCGGGGGGCGAGCAGCAGCGGGTACTGATTGCCCGCACCTTGCTGCAGGTGTGGCCGAGCCTCAATCCGACCGGCAAGGTGCTGCTGCTGGATGAACCGCTGGCGGGGCTCGACCTGCATCATCAGCTGGCGCTGTTGCGTTTGCTGAAAAAACTGGCCGGTCAGGGGTTGTTGGTGGTGCTCGCTATCCACGATATCAATCTGGCCATCGACTGGGCCGACCGCATTCTCTGCCTGCAACAGGGGGCGGTGGTGCGCGAAGGGGGCGTCGAGTTGGTGGATGAGGCGCTGCTGGAGCAGGTGTTCCAGATCCGCACCGAGCGCATCGAAGCGGCAGGGCGGGTCTGGTTTATGCCCACGCTGTGAGTGACAGAGGCGCCGACAAGGGCGCCTCTGTTGTTGATCTTCTCTGTTTGCCTGCACAGCCCTGTTGCATGGCCTCCCTGCTTCACGATTTCCCACCTTATGCCGGTTGCCAATTCATCCCCTTGATCGGAGGGGGTTCTCTGCCTGAACGTTGTGACCAAGCGTGAGCTGCCAGAGTGGTCAATCGCTCGGTATAAGTAAAAGTGGGGTCATGTAGGGAAAATCCATAAATTCAATTTATGCATATCGTGTTGGCTGCGAGTCGGCCTTTTGCTGGCGGTGACGGGCCGTGTGAGCGGGTTGCCCGATCTGACGAGAGGGATTGTGCGAACGGATAAGAGTGGCCAGGCAAAAAGAAGGGCCGGATATCACGGATATCCGGCCCTTTCTGCATCTTGGGTAACGCGGGGCTAGCGAGCTGTTTGCTCAGGCGTACCTGAGCGGCCTCGGCCAGCATGGCCAGCAGGGTTTCGGTGTCACTCCACGCAAGATAGACAGGCATCGGTGATGCTCTGGCCAAAGCGTGATGCCGCAGCCGTTACCGCAGTTTTGCTTTGTTCAACCGTACCTGAGCGGCTTCTGCCAGCATGGCCAGCAGGGTTTCGGTGCCGCTCCATGCTCCACGCAAGATAGACAGGCATTGGTGATGCTCTGGCCAAAGCGTGATGCCGCAGCTGTTACCGCAGTTTTGCTTTGTTCAACCGTACCTGAGCGGCTTCTGCCAGCATGGCCAGCAGGGTTTCGGTGTCGCTCCATGACAGGCAGGCATCGGTGATGCTCTGGCCGAAGGTGGCGGCGCAGCCGTTCTCCACATCCTGACGCCCTTCCACCAGGAAGCTCTCGGCCATGATACCGGCGATACCGGTACGGCCGCGGCGCAGCTGATCGCAGATGTCTTGCGCCACCAGCAGCTGACGACGGTGATCCTTCATGCTGTTGCCGTGGCTGAAATCGACCACCAGCCGCTCGGGCAGGCCCACATCGGCCAGCGTTTCGCACGCTTCGTCGACACTGGCGGTGTCGTAGTTGGGACGGTGGCCGCCACGCAGGATCACATGACCAAAGGGGTTACCGGCGGTGCGGTAGATGGTCATCTTGCCGTCCTTGTCCGGCGAATAGAAGATGTGGCTGTGACGGGCGGCGCGCACCGCATCGATGGCGATGCGGGTGTTGCCGTCGGTGCCGTTCTTGAAGCCGACCGGGCAGGAGAGGGCGGAGGCCATTTCGCGGTGCACCTGGGATTCGGTAGTGCGTGCGCCGATGGCGCCCCAGGTGATGAGATCGCTAATGTACTGGCCGGTCACCATATCGAGGAATTCGGTGGCGGTGGGCATGCCGATCTCGTTGATGTCGACCAGCAGTTTGCGCGCCAGTTTCAGCCCTTCGTTGACGTCGAAGCTGCCATCGAGGCGGGGATCGTTGATGAGCCCTTTCCAGCCGACGATGGTGCGCGGCTTCTCGAAGTAGGTGCGCATCACGATGCAGAGGCTCTCTTTGTACTGCTCGCGCAGGGCATTGAGGCGCTGGGCATATTCGCGGGCGGCCGCAGGATCGTGGATGGAGCAGGGGCCGACGATGACCAGCAGGCGCTGATCCTCTCCGGCCAGAATGGTTTCCACTTCGCGACGGGCATCCAGCAGATTCTGGGCAATGGTATCGGTGATCGGAAACGCGTGGGCAAGCTCGCTCGGAGTGATCAGTGACTCCAGGCGACGGGTGCGCAATTCATCTGTGTGAATGGACATACAACTCAAGTCTCGAGTGGGTGGTGTCAGCCGCAAGGGGCGAAAAAGCAAAGAGATAAAATAAAGCAAAAGTCCACCGATTGAAACCTTGGGGGGCTCTGATAGGATGTGAAGCCAAAATTGATTTCAAATGAGGTAGATAGCGTGGCAAAGCCAGGGGCAACCGGGGTCACCCGCATCATCAACGCAACCGGTTACAGCATGAAGGGGCTCAAGTCAGCCTGGATCAACGAGGCGGCGTTTCGTCAGGAGCTGATGCTGATCCTGTTGCTGATGCCGCTGGCGTTCTGGATTGGCGACTCCCTCAACCAGATCCTGCTGCTCATCACCATCAGCTGGCTGGTGGTGATCGTCGAGATCCTCAACTCTGCCGTCGAGGCGGTGGTCGACCGCATCGGCTCCGAGCATCACGAGCTCTCCGGCCGCGCCAAGGATTTGGGCTCTGCCGCTGTCTTTATCGCGCTGGCCCTGAACGCCCTGGTATGGGGCGCGCTGGCAGGCCGCAATCTGCTGGGTTGGTGGTAAGTCAGATCTGGTTTTCTATCGCCTATTTTCCCTCTCCCTCTGGGAGAGGGCAGGGTGAGGGTGGTATTTTTTCGCCCCTCATCCCCAGCCCTTCTCCCGCGAGGGGAGGAGGGGGCAAAGGAGCAAAAACGCAGACGTGCGTTGAGCATCGCAGCATGAAAAAGCCCGTCATCACGACGGGCTTTTTGCTGCGCAGATAAGGGTTTATCAGTGGAGGATGCGGGCGCGGATGGTGCCGTTGATCTCCTTGAGCTTGGCGAGCGCCTTCTCGCTGTGCTCGGTCTCCACGTCGATCACCACGTAGCCGATATGGCTGCTGGTCTGCAGGTATTGACCGGCGATGTTGATCCCCTCTTCGGCGAAGATCTGGTTGATCTGGTTCATCACCCCCGGCTGGTTGCGGTGAATGTGCAGCAGGCGACTGGAGCCCTTGTGGCCCGGCAGCGACACTTCCGGGAAGTTGACGGCGGAGAGAGTGGAGCCGTTGTCGGAGTATTTGACCAGCTTGTTGGCCACTTCCAGCCCGATGTTCTCCTGCGCTTCATGGGTGGTGCCACCGATGTGCGGGGTCAGGATGACGTTCTCCAACCCACGCAGCGGGCTTTGGAACTCTTCGTCGTTGGACTTGGGCTCGACCGGGAAGACGTCGATGGCGGCACCGGCGATATGGCCGCTCTTGATGACGTCAGCCAATGCGTCGATATCCACCACGGTACCGCGGGCGGCGTTGATGAAGATGGCGCCCGGTTTCATCATCCGCAGCTGCTCGGCACCGATCATGTTCTTGGTGGAGGCGGTCTCCGGCACATGCAGGCTGATGACGTCAGACATATTGAGCAGCTCGACCATGCTCGGCACCTGAATGGCGTTACCCAGCGAGAGCTTGTTCTCGATGTCGTAGTAATAGACCTTCATGCCGATGCTCTCGGCGATGATGCCAAGCTGGGTACCGATATGGCCGTAGCCGATGATGCCGAGCTTCTTGCCGCGCGCTTCTACCGAGCGATTGGCCAGTTTTTCCCACACGCCGCGATGGCACTTGGCGTTCTTCTCGGGGATGCCGCGCAGCAGCAGCAGGATCTCACCCAGTACCAGCTCGGCCACCGAACGGGTGTTGGAGAAGGGGGCGTTGAAGACCGGAATGCCGCGGATCTGGGCCGCTTCCAGCTCAACCTGGTTGGTACCGATGCAGAAGCAGCCGATGGCGACCAGCTTGCTGGCGGCATCGAGCACCTTCTCGGTGATCTGGGTGCGGGAGCGCAGCCCGATGAAATGGACGTCGCGGATCTGCTCGATCAGCTCCTCTTCGGAAAGAGAGGTCTTGAGATACTCCACACTGGTGTAACCTGCGGCACGAAAGGTCTCTACGGTGTTGGGATGGACTCCCTCCAGCAGCAGCACCTTGATTTTATCCTTGTCCAACGAAAACTTGGCAGTCATGACGATCCCTCTGTATGTGCAAACGTAAGTGCAGATTTGGTGTGCGAAGAAAACCGTAAAGTAGCAAAAACGTTTGGGAGAGGGAATATTTGTGACGAAAGTCAAATTCTTTGAAGTTATCAACGATTGTTGTAAACATCCGTTTGCAACTTGTTGAGGCATAAATAAAAACGGCGCCATCAGGCGCCGTCATTTATTCACTGTGCAATTCTCGGGTTTGTATCCCATCCCGGGGACCAATCAACGTCGCTGCTGCGCCAGGGCAGGCAGTGTGGCGATGGCGGGCGAGGGGAGACACAGTTGCACCTTGTTGCCCGGGTCGGGATTACTGGGTAACCACGCCGTCCGGCGTACCGATCAGGACCACATCGGCGCCGCGTGCTGCGAACAGGCCGTTGGTGACCACGCCGACGATGGCATTGAGCTGAATTTCCAGCGCCTTGGCGTCGGTAATGGCCATCCCTTTCACATCCAGAATGTGGTTGCCGTTGTCGGTGACCACACCTTCACGCCACACCGGGTTGCCGCCCAGTTTGCGGATTTCGCGGGCCACGTATTCGCGGGCCATCGGGATCACTTCCACCGGCAGCGGGAACTGGCCCAGCACCTCGACGGTCTTGGTGTTGTCGATGATGCAGATGAACTTGTCAGCGACGGCGGCAACGATCTTCTCGCGGGTCAGGGCTGCGCCACCGCCCTTGATCATGTCGCGGGTTGCGTTGATCTCGTCGGCGCCATCCACATAGACGGAGAGGGCGTCGATCTCGTTGAGATCATATACGGTGATGCCGAAGCCCTTGAGGCGCTCGGTAGAGGCCACGGAGCTGGATACCGCCCCCTTGATCTCGTCCTTCATGGTCGCCAGCGCGTCGATAAAGTGGTTGACGGTAGAGCCGGTGCCCACCCCGACGATGGTGCCGGGAACCACATACTTGAGCGCAGCCCAACCGGCCGCCTTCTTCATTTCATCTTGAGTCATGATCGTTCCTTAAGAAAAAAGCGGGCGCATTATATCCAACCCGGTACCCCGTCGCGACCTTGTTGCTCACGTTCCGGGGCAAAAAGGGGTGACGGGTAAATCGTTTGCTTGTTTATTCTGCGTTTGCGCGCACAAACCGCGATGCGCTGATCCAACACCGCCTATTCAAAGCGCCAGCAGTGGCTCGGGGTGATGATCTGGGGCAGCGGTACGTCCCACTCCTCTTGCGGGACCACATCCACCTGTTGGCAGTCGTGGGCAATACCTAGCGGCTTGGGCCCCAGCTTGTGCTCATGCCAGATGGCGAGGGTGCGATCGTAGTAGCCGCCCCCCATGCCAAGGCGATTGCCCTGGGCATCGAAGGCAACCAGCGGGGTGCAAATCAGGTCGAGGGTGCTGTGGGGCACCACCTGCAGGACATCCAGCTCCGGCTCTTCGATGCCGTAGCGGTTGCGCACCATGGGGCTGGTGGCGGTGTAGCGCAAAAAGAGCAGGTGACCCGGGGTAAAGGGGTGGAGCACCGGCAGGTAGACCTCTTTGTGCTGGGCCCACAGCCAGTGGATGGTGGGCAGGGGATTGATCTCCCCGTCGTTGGCCAGGTAGAGGGCAATGCGTTTGGCGGCGAGGATCTCGGGGTGCTGCTTGAACTGGGCCAGCAGCTGTTGGGCCGCCGCTTGCTGCTCGGCCGGACTCAGATTTTTGCGGCGTTGACGAACCAGTTGGCGCAGGGATTGACGTTCGGGTTGGGACTCATGCATGGGGAACCTCTGGTATAGCTGCGCATCGATGGCTTGAACGCGCTCTACCTTAGCACATTCACTCTGGACATTAAGGGGGGGCAGGGGAAAACCGACCCGGATGGCTGATGCCCGGGGTGGTGGGATAAACGCTGGCGCATCCAATACTGGATCAACAGGGGCTGCGGTGTGCCCCTGTTGATGGGATATCGGCGTGCCAGCGTCAGATGTTATTGCTTGTCAGCCTTGCCGCGCATCTGGTGTTTCACGAACACGGCAATCAGTGCCGCTACAGCCAGCGCCATCGGGTAGAAACTCATGCTCACCACCGCCAGCGGCGAGAGGGCGAAGATGGAGCCCAGCAGCAGCGCCTGTGCGCCCCAGGGGATGAGACCCTGGATCACGCAGGAGAAGATATCCAGCATGGAGGCGGCGCGGCGCGGGGTGACGCCGTGATGCTCTGCCAGATCCCGGGCCACCTTGCTGGCGACGATAATGGCCACCGTGTTGTTGGCGGTGCAGAGGTTGGTGAGGCTCACTACCCCGGCGATACCCAGCTCGGCCGCTTTCTCGTTCTGTTCGCCGTTGTGTTCGCGGGTGAAACGGGCAATCAGGGCGCTGATGCGCTCACTGATCCAGGCCAGCCCACCCTGACGCTCCATCAGGGCGCCGAGGCCGCCGATCAGCATGGAGAGCAGGAAGATCTCCTGCATGCCGGTAAAGCCCTGATAGATATCCTTGCTGAACTGACCGATGGCGTAGCCGTTGACCATGCCCACCGCACCTGCGGCCAGAATGCCGATCCCCAGCACCACGAACACATTCACCCCGGCGAGCGCCAGCCCCAGAATGAGCAGATAGGGCATCACCTTGAACAGCTCGATGGCGTTGCCGTTGGCAGGAGATTCACCCACTGACCCCAGGGTCAGATAGAGCAGGATCACCGTGATGGCGGCAGGGGCGGCAATCTTGAAGTTTTCGCGGAACTTGTCCTTCATCTCGCAGCCCTGACTGCGGGTGGCCGCAATGGTGGTGTCGGAGATGATGGAGAGGTTATCGCCAAACATGGCGCCGGAGAGAATGGTACCCGCCATCAGCACCGGATCGATACCGGCCGCCTGCGCCACGCCAAGGGCCACGGGGGCTACGGCACCAATGGTGCCCATGGAGGTTCCCATGGCGGTGGCAATAAAGGCAGAGATCAGGAACAGCCCTGGCAGCAGACACCAGCCGGGGATGAGCGAGAGGCCGAGCGCCACGGTGGCATCGACGCCCCCGGTGGCCTTGGCCACGCTGGCAAAGGCCCCTGCCAGCAGATAGATGAGGCACATCGCCATGATGTTGTTGTGGCCGACCCCTTTGAAGAAGGTCTCCAGATTGCTGTTGAAGCCCTCCTTGCCAAGCAGCAGGGCCAGCATCACGGCAGGCAGGGCAGCCACGGGAGCGGGCAGCTGATAGAAGGCGAACTCGACCCCCTGCAGGGTCAGCCAGGTACCGGTACCGATAAAGAGTGCGAGAAAAACCAGAAGTGGCAGCAAGGCCCTGGCACTGGGTTGAGTCTGGATCATGTGTTCCTCTGAAATTGAACAATGACCTCCTGTCATGAACTGCTTTGTGCCTTTATCGGATAGGGATAGGGGGAAAACAGGGCGGGCATCCTGCCGCATTGGGGTGCCCACAGTAGTGAGTCAACCCCGCCCGGTCAAGATAGACGTCCAGATGGATAGCTGTTTTTGTTTGTCGATTTGGTTGCCGTGATTAAATCCGTTAAATGTTCGGATTAAATGAAATATCTCGTTGATTTGTCGGTGTGCTCTGCGGGCTCACAGTAGGCTTTTCAAAGCTGGCGCAGGCTGGTAAAACGGTCTCTTTCCATAATAAAGAGATGAGAGGGTGGAGATGGACAATCCGATCCGTGTGGCCGTGATGGGCTGTAATGGTCGTATGGGCAAGGTGCTGCTGGAGGCCATCACCCATGCCGATGGCGTGGTGGTCGGTGCGGCGCTGGAGCGGCCGGGCTCTGCGGTGATCGGTCTCGATGCCGGTGAGCTCAACGGTCTGGGCCATCTGGGTGTGGCGATCAGCGACAGCCTCGACAAGGTGCGTGACGAGTTTGATCTCATCATCGACTTCACCCGTCCCGAGGTGACCCTGGCCAATCTGGCCTTTGCGCTGGCACACCACAAGCAGATGGTGATCGGCACCACCGGCTTTGACGAGGCAGGCAAGGCCGCCCTTAAAGAGGCCGGCAAGCAGATTGGCATCGTGTTCGCCTCCAACTACTCGGTCGGGGTCAACCTGGTGTTCAAACTGCTGGAGCAGGCCGCCAAGGTGATGGGGGATTACACCGATATCGAGATCATCGAAGGGCACCACAGACACAAGGTGGATGCGCCGTCCGGCACCGCCCTCTCCATGGGGGAGGTGGTGGCCAAGACGCTCGGACGTGAGTTGAAAGAGTGCGCCGTCTATGGCCGTGAGGGGATCACTGGCGAGCGGGATCGCAACACCATCGGCTTTGCCACCATCCGCGCCGGCGATCTGGTGGGGGAGCACACCGTCATGTTTGCCGACATCGGCGAGCGGGTGGAGATCAGCCACAAGGCCTCCAGCCGTCTGACCTTCGCCAACGGTGCGGTACGGGCGGGCAAATGGCTTGGCCAGCAGGGTGCCGGTCTTTATGACATGCAGGACGTGCTCAATCTCAAGTGATGCCTCTGTGCGGCACGGTTGTGCAAATTGTACCCAGTGAAAAACCCCGGCTTGCCGGGGTTTTTGCTGTTCGGGATCTTGTTTGTGTATAAAAAACCGATCTGTCGACAATTTTCACCGGAATGCCTTATAAATCACACTATTGCTTTATCTCCCTGATTGCCCCCTCTTGAATGTCATCACCAGGTAACAGATTTGAGCGCGTTTATGGCGCGCACAGCCATTTATTTACAAAGACCATAAAAGACTAAAAATTCAAACAGTGAAAAACGTTTTCTATTTTTTACGTTCAATCTTGTTGTCAATAAAGCGAAAAATTCACCATTAATGGTTTTTATGTTGAAATATATTTCATTGTTTTTATTGTGATTTTTTGTGGTTTCTGTCGGTATTGCTGGCTTGGCGGCATCTTTTGGTGGTGGTTTTTTATTTTCTTTCGCGAGAGGGGGTTGCAAAGCAGTTGAGTGCATAGATAATGGGTAATGTTGCTTTTTTATTGAATTTAGATGCATTTCATCTGAGAAAAGACGTTGAAATGCCACTTTTTTTAAGTAGAATGCGCCCAATTTGCCAGAAATCTGCCGGGTTCGAGTCCTGTCCAAGACCGGAACCGAGCCCGCAACACCCAGGTAAATTGCTGAATTTAAAGCTAAATAACTGGAGGTTGTCTTGAATCACACTGCATTGCTAGTGCTGGAAGATGGAACTGTGTTCAAAGGCGTGTCGATAGGCGCCGAGGGATGTTCCGTTGGTGAAGTGGTTTTCAATACGTCGATGACGGGCTATCAGGAAATCCTCACCGATCCCTCTTATTCCCGTCAGATTGTCACCCTCACTTACCCCCATATAGGCAACACCGGCACCAACAGCGAAGATGAAGAGTCCAGTCAAATCCATGCTCAGGGATTGATCATCCGGGACCTTCCGATACTTGCCTCCAATTTCCGCAATCAGCAATCCCTCTCCGAATACCTCAAGTCTCACAACATCGTTGGCATCGCCGACATCGACACCCGCAAACTGACCCGCATCCTGCGCGAAAAAGGCGCTCAGGCTGGCTGCATTCTGGCCGGGAAACAGGTCGATGAAGCCTATGCTCTCGAACAGGCCCGCGCCTTCCCCGGTCTGAAGGGGATGGATCTGGCCAAAGAGGTCACGGTTAATGAAGCGTACAACTGGACCGAAGGGAGCTGGCAGCTTGGCAAGGGGCACGTCACCCCGGATGCCGACCAGCTCAAATACCACGTGGTGGCCTATGACTTTGGCGTCAAGCGCAACATTCTGCGGATGCTGGTTGACCGTGGTTGCCGCCTGACTGTGGTACCCGCCAAGACCCCGGCTGCCGAGGTACTGGCAATGAACCCGGATGGCATCTTCCTCTCCAACGGCCCCGGTGACCCCGAGCCGTGCGACTACGCCATCGAGGCCATCAAGGCTTTCCTCAATACCAACACCCCGGTATTTGGCATCTGTCTGGGTCACCAGCTGCTGGGTCTGGCCTCCGGTGCCAAGACCGTCAAGATGAAGTTCGGCCACCACGGTGCCAACCACCCGGTGAAGAGCCTCGATGACAACACCGTAATGATCACCGCCCAGAACCACGGTTTTGCGGTAGACGAGAACAGCCTGCCGGATTGCCTGCGCGCCACCCACGTCTCCCTGTTCGATGGCTCCCTGCAAGGCATCCATCGCACCGACCGTCCGGCCTTCAGCTTCCAGGGTCACCCTGAAGCGAGCCCGGGCCCGCACGATTGTGCCGGTCTCTTTGACCACTTTATTGAATTGATTAAGCAGTATCGCGCCTAAGGAATAGAGGAAAGAGCTTCATGCCAAAACGTAACGACCTTCAGAGCATCCTGATCCTCGGCGCCGGCCCCATCGTCATCGGCCAGGCCTGCGAATTTGACTACTCCGGCGCCCAGGCGTGCAAAGCCCTGCGCGAGGAGGGTTACCGCGTCATTCTGGTGAACTCCAACCCGGCCACCATCATGACCGACCCGGAGATGGCGGACGCCACCTATATCGAGCCCATCACCTGGGAAGTGGTGCGCGAAATCATCAAGAAAGAGCGCCCGGACGCCATCCTGCCCACCATGGGCGGCCAGACGGCGCTCAACTGCGCGCTGGATCTGGAGAAGCACGGCGTGCTGGCCGAGTTCGGTGTCGAGATGATCGGTGCCACTGCCGATGCCATCGACAAGGCCGAAGATCGCTCCCGCTTTGACAAGGCGATGCGCAGCATCGGCCTCGAGTGCCCGCGCGCCGGTATCGCCCACAACATGGAAGAGGCGTGGGGTGTGCAGCAGATGGTCGGTTTCCCCTGCATCATCCGCCCCTCCTTTACCATGGGCGGCTCCGGTGGCGGCATCGCCTACAACACCGAAGAGTTCGTCGAGATCTGCGAGCGCGGTCTGGACTTGTCGCCGACCAAAGAGCTGCTCATCGACGAGTCGCTGATCGGCTGGAAAGAGTACGAGATGGAGGTGGTGCGGGATCGCAACGACAACTGCATCATCGTCTGCGCCATCGAAAACTTCGACCCCATGGGTATCCATACCGGTGACTCCATCACGGTCGCCCCAGCCCAGACGCTGACCGACAAGGAGTACCAGATCATGCGCAACGCCTCCATGGCGGTGCTGCGCGAGATCGGCGTCGAGACCGGCGGCTCCAACGTCCAGTTCGGCATCAACCCGAAAGATGGCCGCATGGTCATCATCGAGATGAACCCGCGGGTGTCGCGCTCCTCCGCGCTGGCCTCCAAGGCGACCGGCTTCCCCATCGCCAAGATCGCTGCCAAGCTCGCTATCGGTTACACCCTCGACGAGCTGATGAACGACATCACCGGCGGCCGTACTCCGGCCTCCTTCGAGCCGGCCATCGACTACGTGGTCACCAAGGTGCCGCGCTTCAACTTTGAAAAGTTCGCCGGTGCCAACGACCGTCTGACCACCCAGATGAAATCCGTCGGCGAAGTGATGGCCATCGGCCGCAACTTCCAGGAGTCCCTGCACAAGGCGCTGCGCAGCCTCGAGACCGGTAAAACCGGCTTCGACCCCATGGTTGACCTTAATGCGCCGGACTCTCTGACCCGTATCCGTCACGAGCTGCAGGATGCCGGTTGCGACCGTATCTGGTACATCGCCGATGCGTTCCGCGCTGGTCTCTCCATGGATGGCATCTTCAAGCTGACCAAGATTGATCCCTGGTTCCTGGTGCAGATTGAGGATCTGGTGAAGCTGGAAGAAGAGGTGAAAGAGCGCGGCATGGCCGGTCTCGATGCCGACTTCCTGCGCGCCCTCAAGCGTAAAGGCTTTGCCGATGCGCGTCTGGCCAAGATCCTCGGCGTGGCCGAAGGCGAAGTGCGCAAACTGCGTGCCCGCCACAACATCTTCCCGGTCTACAAGCGGGTCGATACCTGCGCCGCCGAGTTCGCCACCAACACCGCCTACATGTACTCCAGCTATGACGAGGAGTGTGAAGCGGCCCCGAGCAACCGCGACAAGATCATGATCATCGGCGGCGGCCCGAACCGTATCGGTCAGGGTATCGAGTTCGACTACTGCTGCGTGCACGCGGCGCTGGCCCTGCGCGAAGACGGTTACGAGACCATCATGGTCAACTGCAACCCGGAGACCGTCTCCACCGATTACGACACCTCGGATCGCCTCTACTTCGAGCCGGTGACACTGGAAGATGTGCTGGAAATCGTGCGCATCGAAAAACCCAAGGGCGTTATCGTCCAGTACGGTGGCCAGACCCCGCTGAAACTGGCCCGCGCCCTGGAAGCCAACGGCGTGCCGATCATCGGTACCAGCCCGGATGCCATCGACCGTGCCGAAGACCGCGAGCGCTTCCAGTCGGCCGTTGAGCGCCTCGGCCTCAAGCAGCCGGAAAACGGCACCGTCACCGCGCTGGAACAGGCCGTGCTGACCGCCGAGCGCATCACCTATCCGCTGGTGGTTCGCCCCTCCTACGTGCTGGGTGGCCGCGCCATGGAAATCGTCTATGACGAGCAGGATCTGCGTCGCTACTTCGCCGAGGCGGTGAGCGTCTCCAATGAGTCGCCGGTACTGCTGGACCGCTTCCTGGACGACGCCACCGAGCTGGACGTGGATGCCATCTGCGACGGCACCGATGTGGTTATCGGCGGCATCATGGAGCACATCGAGCAGGCCGGTATCCACTCCGGTGACTCCGGCTGCTCCCTGCCTCCCTACACCTTGTCCAAGAAGATTCAGGACGAGATCCGCGAGCAGGTACGCAAGCTGGCGCTGGAGCTTGGCGTAATCGGCCTGATGAACGTGCAGTTCGCGGTCAAGGGCGATGACATCTACCTCATCGAAGTGAACCCGCGCGCCGCCCGTACCGTGCCGTTCGTCTCCAAGGCGACCGGTGCCCCGCTGGCCAAGATTGCCGCCCGCGTGATGGCCGGTCAGTCGCTGCAACAACAGGGCTTCACCAAAGAGATCATCCCGCCCTACTACTCGGTGAAAGAGGTCGTACTGCCGTTCGCCAAGTTCCCGGGTGTTGACCCGCTGCTGGGGCCAGAGATGCGCTCTACCGGTGAAGTGATGGGGGTGGGCAGCAGCTTTGCCGAGGCCTATGCCAAGGCGCAGCTGGGTGCCAACCACGCCGTACCGAAAGAGGGTCGCGCCCTCTTGTCAGTGCGTCACAGTGACAAGGCGCAAGTGGTCGATTTGGCCGCCAAGCTGCTGGAGCTGGGCTACGAGCTGGATGCCACTCACGGCACCGCCGTCGCACTGGGTGAAGCGAGCATCAACCCGCGTCTGGTCAACAAGGTGCACGAAGGTCGCCCACACATTCTCGACCGCATCAAGAATGGCGAGTACACCTACATCGTCAACACCGCCGAAGGGCGGGTGGCGATCCAGGACTCCAAGCAGCTGCGTCGCGCCGCCTTGCAGAACAAGGTGGCGTATACCACCACCATGAATGAGGCATTCGCCACCTGCATGGCCATCAGCGTGGATGCCACCGCCAACGTCAACTCGGTGCAGGAGCTGCATCAGCGCGTGAATAACCGCTAATCACTCCGCGAGCGAGCCAGACTCGTACCGCATAGATGACAAGCCCCCCGCCAGCGATGGCGGGGGGCTTTTTTATGACGACGGGTTTGACGTTGCGGGGACCAGAGTCATGTGGGTGAAGAACGGGGCTACCGTAAATCCGGCTGTGGCTTGCGGCTGCGAGGTCGGGGCAGGGCGTGCCACAGCTTGCGGGCTGTGACCAGAAAGGGGCGCAGGATCAGCGCGCTCAGGCGGCTGTAGCGCACATTGTCTTTCGGGCCGACCCCGAAGGTGAGGGGCTCTGGCTGGTGGCCAGTCACGTAGAGGGTGCCGAACCACCAGTCCCACAGCGACAGGTTGATAGCGAAGTTGTGGTTGAAGTGGCGGGGATCCCGGCTGTGGTGGATCTGGTGCTGGGCCGGGCTGTTGAAGATATGTTCCAGCCGCGGGCCAAACGACAGCCAGATATGGCTATGGCGCAAGTTGGCCGCCAGCGCGTTGAAGATCAGCACCAGATAGCCCACCCCAAACAGGGTGTAGGGGCGCACTGTGCCGCCGCACAGCCAGTAAAAGGCGCCGGAGTAGAGGGCAAGAGCGCTCCCCTTGACCAGGATTTCAGAGAGCTTTTCCACCAGATGAATGCGGCTGGCGGTCGGCGGCACCAGCACGGTGGCGCTGTGGTGCACCTTGTGAAACTCCCACAGCCAGCGACTGTGAAATACACGGTGCAGCCAGTAGTGGACGAAATCGCTGACCAGAAATATCCCGAGACCATAAAGCATCATCAGCCAGCTCGCTTCGGCCAGTCGGGGCCGCTCGCCCCACAGACGGGTGAGTGCGGAGGTAATATCTTGCGCCTCCAGCAGCCAGGGATTGAGCAGAGTCAGGATGGGCACGATCAGGGCCACATGCAGCAGGGCGCGTACCAGATAGTACTGATAATCGAGCAGGGCCGAGGGGTGCAGCCAGATGGCCCGGCCGCCAAGAAACCCGGCAAACGAGCCTGCCACCGGGTCTCCCTGCTGCCGACGCATGCGATAGAGGAGGTAGGCGATAAGGCTCGATATCAGCAGGAAAGGGGCACCAAGCCGCCCGTTGAGGTCAAACAGCCCGGTCAGACAGTGCCAGATCGGGGTGAGCAGCCACTGCTGCACGTAAGCAAAGAGATGGGAGAGTGTATCCATAGGGTCCATACCGTGAGCGTCCTGGCGGCGGCATTCTAAATGTAAACAACTCTCGACAAAAGCCCATGGTCAGAGTTGACGTTCGCTGTTGGTGACCGTGTTGCAGCCGCCTCTGCCAGGCTTGGCAGAAGGTCGAGGCGATGGACCTTGGCCTTGTGGATCAATTCTCTACAATGAGCCATCATGTGTGCGCCCGCCGTTGGGCGGTTTGTCTCCAGCCTCAGTACCGGATATCCGATGACGCTCTCTCTCTTTTCTGTTTCCCCTGCCATGCGCGCACTGGCGCTATTGATCCCGCTGCTGCTGGCCGGTTGTGCCAGCGATCCGGCTTCTGCTCCTAGGCCGAGCGACGCAGCGGGCACCACCACGCCAGCCCAAAAAGCGACACCGCCAGCCATGCAGCCGCGCAAACCGGCGGACATGAAGAGCCGCATCGTGAGGTTTTTGCCCCGCCATGTGGTCGACAAGCAGGGGTGGGCCAACGACGTGGTGACGGCGCTCACCACCCAGGGGGTGACGGTCAATGATCACAACGTCTGCACCGTGCTGGCGGTGGCAGAGCAGGAGGCCACCTATCAGGCCGACCCCGTGGTGCCGGGCCTTGGCAAGATCGCCTGGAAGGAGATCAACGCGCGGGCGGCCAAGCTGCTGATCCCCGAATTTATGGTGCGGGCCGCGCTCTCTATCAACTCGCCGACCGGCAAGAGCTATGCCGAGCGCATCGACAAGTTGCGCACCGAGCGGGAGATGAGCGAGATCTTCGAGGACATGATCAGCATGCTGCCGATGGGCAAGACCCTGTTTGGCAACATGAACCCGGTGCATACCGGTGGCCCGATGCAGGTGAGCATCGACTTTGCCGAGGCCAATGCCCGTGGCTACCCCTATCCCGTCAAGGACTCCATTCGCCACGAGGTCTTTACCCGCCGTGGCGGCATCTGGTTTGGCACCAAGCATATCTTTGGCTATGAGGCGGAGTACCCCGATACCCTCTATCGCTTTGCCGACTTCAACGCCGGTTGGTACGCCAGTCGCAACGCCGCTTTTCAGGCGGCCGTCAGCCGTTTGAGTGGCAAAACCCTGGCGCTGGACGGGGATCTGATCCGCTATGACTCGGATCTGCCGGGTAACACCGAGCTGGCCGTTTACACCCTCGCTAGCCGAGTCAATATGAGCCAGCAGGCGATCCACCAGAGCCTCAAACTCGGTGACACCGCCGAGTTTGGCCAGAGCGACCTCTACCATCGCGTCTTTACCCTGGCCGACAAACAAGCGGGCAAGCGGCTGCCCCGCGCCATCCTGCCCGGCATTCAGCTAAAGAGCCCCAAGATCACCCGCAACCTCACCACCGCCTGGTTTGCCAAGCGGGTGGATGACAGGGAGCAGCGCTGCGTGCGGCAGATGGCGACGATTCGCTAGAACAAACAACAAGGGCGGCCAATTGGCCGCCCTTGTCTACTGTGCTTTGATTACCTTGCTGGTCAGGGTCGGTAGATGCCAGGTTCCCCCCAGTGCAATCATGCGGCAGCTTCCGGTAGTGCTTTGCTCACTCTGCACGAAGGTTTTGCCATCCCACACCCAGCTTTCGAAAGAAAAACAATCTCCTATCCCTCTTCCTTTATGTGAGGCACTCAGTTCACCCATTCCATAACCGTTTGCATCAGTACTGATGAGGGTCGCACTGGCGGTATCAAGATTCGTGTCAATCACAATGAAGGCGGAACCGTCGTTGTAAGCTGCGAGCCAGCAGGGTAGCTGAACCAAGGCTCGTTCTTGGTTCAGGGGATAAAGCATGCCACCCTCTGAATTTTCGTCGACCATGGGACAGGTGTCTTTATCGACTTGCAGCTTCAGCCACTTGCCAATGCTCTGTTGTTCCGGCTTGGTGAGCGGGCGGGAGAGGTTGCCTGCGGCTACGGCGCCAGCGTGGATCACGGGAGCCGTCAAGGCAGGAGGAATGGATGTGGTGGGTAATGGGCCCTGTTTGGTCAGGGCTGTACTGGTATTGAGGCGGCCTTGGAAATCATCCATTTTGAGAAAAACGGCATAGGCTCCGGCGCCGGATAGCTGTTCCTGATGCTTGCTCCATTCAAATACCACTTTGCCAGTCCCCTTGATCGCTCGGACGAGTGCTGCGATTTGGGGCTGGCTGAACGGAGTCCGCTCTTTTACGGTGCCAAGCACTTCACCATTGATGCGCAGTGTGATCAAACCATCAGCGGGGGCTCCCGGTGCCTGTCCATCAACTTCTGCGATGGCAAGCTCTGCATGCAATGTGCCTTTGGCGCCAGCCTCTCGGGTGAGCAAAACCGAGAGTCCCCCTGATTCTGCGCTATAACCTGCGGCCCTGCAGGTCCGAGTATTGTCGCAGGCGATCTCCCAGTCTTTATGGGCAAAATATAGGGCTTCGGGTTGTGTGGCCAGGATGGTGGCCAAGAGGGTAGATATAAGCATCGATGGATTCCAGTGAGAACTTTAAAGAGCATACCATGGCTCTTGCATTGCTTTGACCGCCATCTGGACTGTATCCGTCTGTCTGCGCTGTGTTGTGCGTGATGACAATGAAGGTCATCAAGGCGTGGTAGACCTTCAGGGGATTATTGTTGCTTGTTCACAACCCCTCCTTAATGACCTCAGTTTGAGGCCCCTGGAGTGTTGAGGAACGTAGGGGCGATTGAGGTGGCAATCAACAGCAGGGGCAGCAGATACCAGAGCTGGCCCAGCAGAACCGTAATAACGGGTGTGAAGTCCATTTCAACTCGCTTTGTAACGGGGCCATGGGGTGCCAAACTGAGCCATTTCAACAACTCCGTCAAAAGGAATATGTGACTGATTGCACTAACTGTGTGACGAGACGGGATTTTTGCGGAGGAAGAGATGGCCGCAAGGGGGGCGGCCATCGGTTAAACGGGAGGGTTATAACCAGCCTTCGGCCAGATAGATCAGTTTGAGCTGGCTGGGGGCACCGCACGCCTTGAGGGCCTCCAGCTGGGGCTGGCTGAGGTTGGGACTCTTCTCCTGATAGACGGTGCGATTGTCAAACTCGAGGGGCACTTTGTAGGCCAGCTTGCTGTTGAGGTCTTCCCCCGTGCCCTTGTCGAGACTGCGCACGGCAGGCAGTAGCCAGTTGTAATCCTCGGCCAGCAGCTTTTTGAACACCTCATGGCTCAGCTTGAGCTCCGCTGTGGGGGCGTTCTCGTCAGGTTGGCCCGGCAGCAGCTGTTCATCGGCCGGTGAACCGAGTTGGGCCTTGAGGGCCAATCTGGCCTGCTCCATCTCCCTGAGAGCGGTCGGTGCATCGCTGCCGAGCAGGCTCTCATCCGCCCTGGGCCCGAGATAGGTGAGCATGGCGCGCACTGACGCTTCCTCAAGCATGCTGAAACTGAACTCCCCCTTGTCATTGCTCACTTCAAGGCGCGGCAGCACGTTGGAAAGCGGGGTCTCTTGTGGCCGGTCGCTGGCCTGCTGATTGATAAGGTAGGAGGCCCCCATTTTGGTGGCGGTTGGCAGTCCTGACATCAATACCTTGTTGGCGGTGGCGGTGGCGGGCAGCGCCTTGGCGGCGATGGATGCCACGCCGGTGTTGATACCGGCAACCCCGAAGTTGCTTAGCCCCGCCAACGCGACCCCCAGCGTCATGTTGGTCGCGCCCTCGACGGCCATGCTGGCATGGCCCTGACTCAAGACCTGTTGGCTGATATGGGCGAGCCGACTGGCGCGACCGGGCAGCAGGCCGATCTGGGCAACCTGATGGTGATAGCTCTCATGGTCACAGTGTTGTGCCACTCGATAACCTTCCCGCCCGGCGGCGATCAGGGTGCCTATGCCCGGCAGCAACAGGCTGATGGCGAGATTGACCGCTGTGGTGCTGGCAAATGCCTTGCCTTTATGTAGCAGCTCCTGGCCCAGACCGTCCATCTTGCCCGGGTATTGCTGCTCCAGACAGACCTGCAGCCGCGGGTCACGGCTGATCTGGTCAAACAGCTGCTTGAGCTGGCGATAACTGGCGGGATCAACCTTGAGCTCCGCCAGCAGGGAGGTTACCTCCATCATCTTTTCTCGGGTCAGTGGCTCGCCCCGATAAGCGGCCGGGCTCAGCAGCGAGAAGGCTTGCAGGGCGATCTCCTGCGGCGCGGCATTTTTCAGCGCCTCCTTGAGATCGAGGTGGGTCTTGATGTTCTCCTGCTTGAAGCGGCTCGTTTCGCTGTGCAGCAGATGCTGGTTGAGCAGCTCATATTTGTGGCCCCGGTGAAACAGGGGGGCAGGGTTCACGTCCCCTCGTTTACTGAGGAGCCGCGTGTCGTCCGGGGCTGCGTTGGCTGCGAAGCGGGCAAGGTCGGGCACTGGAGCGCCCGTGATGCTACTGATTGTCATGGGGCCTCCTAGATGCGAATGGCGTCATGCTGTGATGGCAGGGGGCTGATCGGGGCCAGTTGTTCTGGCAGCAGGGCAAAGCGGGCCTGCCACTCTAGGGCCTGTCGGGTCAGCAGTGTCAACCATTCGGCCAGATCTTGCGGTGTGAGGGAGGCCAGGGGGCGCAGCCCGAACAGCACCAGCTGGCGGCCATCAGGGGCCAGCGCCAGGGTATGGCCAGTATCGGCGCCTGCACTGTAGTTGGCGCGAGCAAGCAGCTCGAGGCTCTGTTGGCGTTGGGTGCCCGCTGCGGCCAGCAAGCCGATGGTAGCGCTCAGCATCAGGGTCGGTTCTGCCGGTTCACGCCGGAGGGGATGAGCCAGCAGTGAGAGGGGGAGTTTGTCGTCGATCAGTAGTTGGCAGGTTCCCTCATCATCGAGTTGCAGCGGGGGAAAGCCATGTTGTTCGCTAAAGGCATCGAGCAGTGCTTGCAGGTGGATCATAGGCCACTCCTTATTGGTTATGACTCTATTGAAAACCTTCCTTGCTCAGGCCGCTGTCATTAGTGACCGGTTTTTTATCAACAATCGGGCGGTATGGGGTGATATGGGAGCCAGAACCTGAAAAAAAGCCCCTTGACGGGGCTTGGTATCTGGCAACGCGTGGGGGGCGATTATCAATCGAACAGGATGCGGCCGCTGGTGTCGGCATCGCTGTCTTTCCAGCTGGCGCCGCTTTTGCGCAGGGTGTAAGTGATGGTCTCCTGCTTGAATTTCAGGTAGTCACTGCCGCTGTGGCTCGGCTTGACCTGAGTGCCATCGATATAGGTCTCCCCTGTGGTATCGACGTGAATTTCGGCCACGGTGCGGCCATCGTCAGTGACTGCTTTATAGTTGCCTGCCCACGGGCTCTCGTCCCCATACTGTACGGCCCCTTCCTGAGCGTGCTCTTGGGCATGGGTCTTGTGGCCATGATGGGTTTTGGCCACGGCGCAGCCGGAGATACCGACCGCCAGCAGGCAACCGAGGGCGACATTGAGCAGAGTCTGTTTGGATTTCATCTTCATATACCTGTATCAAATGATTGCAATGGATAATGGGTGGGGCCCCCACAGCACGGTGCAGGCCCCGTTGAGCCGTGGTGCGAAATCAGTCTTGGTTGATGCCGGAAATATGGCCGCGGGAGTCGGTGAGGCAGTGCCAGAGCCGGTCATGGGGACCCTTGATATCGATCATCATCCCCGCCTGGGAGTCGGCCACATAGTCGAGGGTCAGCTTGCTGCGGCTGACGCCCGCTTTTCTGGCGACGGCGTTCATGCAGGCGTTCTCGGCAACTTTGGTTTGCGCAGTGCTGCCGTTGTAGGCACTGCTGCTGGCGCTCTCATCATCGCCGTCGTCATCGTTCTCATCGTCATTGCGCTGGCAGGCGCCGCTGTCGCCATTTTTGACAAAATAGCTGATGCCCCAGTCGCCATTTTTCACCATGGAGAGGGTGGTGCGCCCCTTGCTTGCCTCGTAGAAATTTGAATTCACTTTTTTAAGCGGAACCTGCTGGTTATTGATATAGGCCATGCCATCTTCGATGCGCACATTAATATGCCCCGGGCAGCTGGCCGATAAATCAGGCACTCCTGCATGTGCGGTTCCGGCCATGACCAATACAGAGAGAGCAAGCAGCGTTTTTTTCATCAGATAACCCCAAATCAACAAGAGTCAGCAAGTGTGATGTCGTCAAAAATAACGGTTGTTATGGCTGAACATTATTTCTGTGCCCATTGCACACCTGTTATTGGCATCCCGCAGTCCGTCGCTTTAGTGCGCCTGGCCCTGCTTGGATGACGCCAAATTTAGCAGCCGGGTGAGCTATGTAAAATAAAACAGGATTAATTGACTTCATAAAAAATGAAAAACTATAAATGATTAAAAACAATGACTTACTTGTCTACCTGGCCTGCTGCCAAGCAGGCGGGTACGCCATGCGACTGGTTTCTTATGGGCTCGTGTCAAGGGGAGTATTGTGCAGTGATGTCAGGGGGCGGGTATTTTCCCCTTGTGAACATGCTCTGGCCGCAGCCATCACAATAAAAGTCAGGTGTGCTCGCAACAAATATGCTCACAAATACACCAAGGATCAGCGTGCGATCTCGATGTGGTAATGCCAGATGGCCAAACAGGTGAATTGTTCTTTGCCAGATATGATGTTAACGGTGCGTGATAAATATGGATGGTGGTGGGCTAATACATAAAACGTTCGTCAATGTGGGCGTGATTATCTGGATTGTCGCTGCAATATCGCTGACGGTTAGCCACGTTTGGTGGTGTTAAATAATGGCTCAGAAACTCATGGCCAGCCCGATGGAATAACCGTTGGTGTTGTGGCTGAACATATAGCGGGCGACCAGACGGGTGCGGCTGACGATGATGTCGTATTTGCTGCTGTCGAGCTCCAGCCCGAGACCAAGGGAGTTGAGGGAGTTGAAACCGAGCAGGCCGCGCTGCTCGCCGAGGTATTCGGTGCGCGCCCCCTCCATCACATAGCGCAGTGGACGATCGAGCAGTCTCCAGTCAAACACCGGGGCCCGGCGGCGCAGGTAGAAGCCGAGGTTCTCCGCCTCGGCACTGCCCCGCACACTCTCCGAGGTATTGCCAAAGCTCTGCAGGTGCTGATAGGAGTAGCGCACCTCGGCATCGATATCCTGCGTTCTGGAAAAGAGCTCGTAGTCCAGCATCAGGGCGCCCCCCAGTCCGTACATATTGAGCTGGCCGTTATCGAGAAAGTCGAGGGAGTAGCCCGTGGCGCGATCGAGCAGCCAGTTGCCGATCCGCAGATCGCTGGCCATGGTGCCCAGCGAGATGTTGGCAATGGGGCGCACTATCCAGCGACCGCCTCGCTGGTCTTGGTGGAGGGCGATATCCCAGCCGACCCCACCCGAGGCGGTCAGGCTGTTCCATTTGGTTGGAATAGTGCGACTCTCGGTGCCGTTGCTCACCACGAACTGGGGATCGTAGCGGCTCAAGCCGAGCGTCCCTTCCAGATAGATGGGCACGGCCTCGCTCATGGTGGCGCCACCACCGAGCTGGGTCATGTTGAGGGCGGCGGATTGGTTGGTGCCGCTGCCAATATTGAGGTTGCTGGCGGTGATGTCGGGCACCACGGTGAAGGTCATCAGCGAGAGCACTGCGTTGGCGCGATCTTGCGCCCACTCCTGATCCTGGCTGGCAGCCTGAAGTGGGCCGCTCGAGAGCGCCAGCAGGGCCAATAGCAAAAGGGGAGGGGGAGCCGTCATTCGTTGTTTCATCCCTGATAATCCATGACACCTTGTCACATGGCTTCAATGTAGCGATTTTCTCTTTCGCTGGCGCGAATGAATTGGCACAACTTGGGTCTGCTTCGCATTTTACCGACTCACCGGAACAGGGGGATGGCGCCCCCGGCATGAAGAGAGTGCTCCCCGCACGGTTTGTCGCTAAAGCTTGGCGCCTTGCCGCCGATATCTCTTGTGAGATCGTGTGGAGGGCAAGCAATTGAACGCTTGGTTGTTAGGGTTGGTCAGCATATCCGTGAGTATGCAGTTACAGGCTGGGGTCACCGAATTCGGTGCCGGTCTGGATCAATCCGTCTGGCGTTTGACCTCCGATACCCAGATTGAGTGTCGCCTCGAGCACCCCATTCCCAACTGGGGTACGGGGGCGTTTGTCAGCCGCGCCGGGCGCAAGATCAACCTCGACTTCGAGCTCAAGGGCAAGCGGCCGCAGGCCAGAACCGAGACGGTGAGCCTTGGCATCATGCCGCCGGTATGGCGCCCCGGCATCGCGGGGCGAGAAGTGAGCCAGCTGCGCTTCTATCAGCAGTTCGATGGTCTGGTGGAGGGGCAAACCGCCTGGACCATGCTCGACGAGCTGGAAGGGGGGCGGATGCCGACCTTCCAGTATCGGGACTGGTATCGCCAGAATCGCGCGGTGCGGGTGTCGCTCTCATCAGTCAACTTTCGGGTCAAATATCAGGCCTTTATCGACTGTCTGAGCGGACTGTTGCCCTACAGCTTCAACGATATCGCCTTTAGCGTGCTCACCTATGACAAGAACAGCGATCAGCTCTCCATCGCCTCCAAGCGGCGGCTGGCGATGATCAGCGAGTTTATCAAGGCGGACAAGAGCATCGATGTGGTGGTGATCGACGCCTACAGCGACAGCTACGGCGGTCGCTGGCCGAACCAGAAGCTCTCCGAGAAGCGGGCCGATGCCATCAAGAAGGTGTTTGTCGATCTGGGGCTGGAGCCCGGCAAGATCTCGGTAGAGGGGCATGGCGAGAAGCAGCATGTCGCCTCCAACGAAACCGAGCAGGGGCGAGCCAAGAACCGGCGGGTGGTGATCAGCATGGGGCGTAACGGCGAGATCTAGCGCCGCCATCGGCAGCCGGGCATAAAAAAGAGCGCATCTGCGCTCTTTTTTGATCCTGCCATCCGGCAGCGGGAATCGGGCTGTTTAGACGCTGTCGCCCAGACCAGTACCGGCATCTTTCTTGGCGATCAGTTCAATCTTGTAACCGTCCGGATCTTCGACGAAGGCGATCACGGTAGTGCCGCCCTTGACCGGGCCCGGCTCGCGGGTGATTTTGGCACCGGCAGCGCGCAAGGCGTCGCAGGTGGCATAGATGTCGTCCGCTTCCAGTGCGATATGGCCATAGGCAGAGCCCAGTTCGTACTCGCTCACCCCCCAGTTGTAGGTCAGCTCGATCACCGCATCATCTTTCTCGTCACCGTAGCCGACGAAGGCCAGGGTGTACTTGTACTCGCTGTTCTCGCTCTTGCGCAGCAGCTTCATGCCGAGCACGCGGGTGTAGAAGTCGATGGAGCGTTGCAGATCGCCGACACGCAGCATGGTATGCAGAATTCTCATTGCTCAGTTCTCCGGGTTGGTGATGTGTACTGCTTTCAATCTCGGTTGCGAGGCTATCAGATCTCGGGATAGACCTTCTCTTTGTATTCGCACAAGTCCTCGATGATACAGGAACCACAACGGGGCTTGCGAGCCAGACAGGTGTAACGCCCGTGCAGGATGAGCCAGTGGTGGACATCCAGCTTGAACTCGGCGGGCACCACTTTAAGCAGCTTCTCCTCCACCTGATCCACGTTCTTGCCTACCGCAAAGCCGGTGCGGTTCGATACCCGGAAGATATGGGTATCAACGGCAATGGTGGGCCAGCCAAAGGCGGTGTTGAGCACCACGTTGGCGGTCTTGCGGCCGACACCGGGCAGGGCTTCCAGCGCTTCGCGGTTTTCCGGCACCTCGCCGCCATGGCGCTCCAGCAGGATGGCGCAGGTCTTGATGACGTTCTCGGCCTTGGTGTTGAAGAGGCCAATGGTCTTGATGTACTCCTTGAGCCCGTCCACCCCGAGATCCAGCATTGCTTGCGGGGTGTTGGCCACCGGATAGAGTTTATCGGTCGCCTTGTTGACGCTGACATCGGTCGCCTGCGCCGAGAGCAGCACGGCAATCAGCAGCTCGAATGGCGAGTTGAAGTTGAGTTCTGTGGTGGGGTGGGGATTGTTTTCCCGCAGCCGCTCCAGGATCTCTCTGCGTTTCTGGTTGTTCATGCCTTGCGTCCGGTTATAGCTCGGTCGCCCGGACGCGGGCCGGGGCAACGTTGCAGTGGGCCACGGTGGAGGCCTGCTTGCGATCTCGCCAGTCGTTGATGGCGTTCTTGGCGGCGATCAGCAGCCCCAGCCCGATAAAGCCGCCCGGCGGCAGAATGGCCAGCAGCAGGCTGGCATCGGCGTGGAACAACTCGATGCGCAGGGACTTGGCCCACTCGCCCAGCAGCAGCTCGGCGCCATCAAACAGGGTGCCCATGCCGATGATCTCGCGCATGGTGCCAAGCACCAGCAGTACCAGAGTAAAGCCAAGGCCCATCATCAGGCCGTCGAGGGCCGCCAGCAGCGGCGGGTTCTTGGAGGCATACGCCTCGGCGCGGCCGATGATGATGCAGTTGGTGACGATCAGGGCGATAAAGATGCCGAGCGCCTGATAGAGGCCATAGGTGTAGGCGTTCATCAGCAGCTGCACGCTGGTCACCAGCGAGGCGATGATCATCACGTAGACCGGGATGCGAATATCCTTCGGCACCCAGTTGCGCACCAGCGAGACGGCAAGGTTGGAGCAGACCAGCACCGCCATGGTGGCAAGGCCCAGCCCCAGCGCATTGGTAAAGGTGGAGGAGACGGCGAGGGTCGGGCAGAGCCCCAGCACCTGCACCAGCGAGGGGTTGTTCTTCCACAGCCCCTGACTCATCAGCTCCTTGAGCTCGCCCTTGCGGCTTTCCAGCTCGGCAATCGGGGCTGCACCCGTTTCAATCTGTTCCATCTGGTTCATGATGGCTCGACTCCGTTAGTTCGCCGCCGGACAAGCCGGGGCGTTGCTGAGCAGTTCGGGTTGCTCCTGCTGCAGTTTCAGCAGGTTCTTCACCGCCTTGACCACGGCGCGCGGGGTGATGGTGGCGCCGGTAAAGGCATCGTACTCACCGCCATCCTTCTTCACCGCCCACTGGGGCTCGTTGTCATGGGTCAGGAATTTTCCGGCAAAGCTGTTGATCCAGTCCGATTTTTTCAGCTCGATCTTGTCACCAAGGCCAGGGGTCTCGTTGTGAGCGAGCACGCGCACGGCGGTGATGGTGCCCTTGGCATCAAAACCCGCCACGATGCGGATCGCCCCGCTGTAGCC
>NZ_JRGK01000275.1 GCF_000764645.1 Aeromonas finlandensis | reverse complement strand
GCGCAGGGTGAGCCAGGGGTGGCGCAGCAACATGCGCGGGCCGCTCCACCTCATCACCTGCTGGATCTGTTTGCGCATTGCCGGGGCGTAGCAGTGGATATTGCAGTTGGCGCAGGTGGGTTTGTGGCCGTGGTCGTAACGACAGCGATTGAGCCGCTGATGGGTAAACTCCCGCAACTGGCGACAGTGACGACAGTGGGGATCCTGATGATGGTGCTGGCAGTAGAGGTGGATCATGGCGCTGACGGTCTTCTTCTCGCGCATGAGTCTGGGGTGGTCACTCGCCTTTTTGCTGACTGCGGCGTGTGGGCCCCTTGCTGGGCTGGCATGATGACTTTTCATGGCCGCCATTCTCCTGACCTGCTCGTTTGGGGTGTTGATACAGGTCAAAAGGGGGAATAAAAAACAGGGCCCGCAGGCCCTGTGTCATCAGATGAGGCTGGTTGCCTGCTCCAGCCAGGCGAGATCCTCGCCCTCGAGCAGCGGGCTCAGGCGGCGGAATACCTCGACATGGTATTCGTTGATCCAGCGGAATTCGGCCGGGCTCAGCAGGCTGCGGTCGATCAGGCGGGTATCGAACGGGACGTAGGTCAGGCGCTCGAAGCCTAGCATCGGCAGCTCGCCAACCTGTTCCTGCTCGGTCACCACCACCAGGTTTTCGCAGCGGATGCCAAAGCCATCTTCGCGGTAGTAGCCCGGCTCGTTGGAGAGTACCATGCCCGGCTGCAGGGCGACCATGCTCCCTTTCGGCGCGATGCGCTGGGGCCCTTCGTGGACGCTCAGGAAGTGGCCGACGCCGTGCCCGGTGCCGTGGTCATAGTTGTAACCGGCTTGCCACAGCGGCATGCGGGCCAGCACGTCGAGCTGGATACCGGCAGTGCCACGGGGGAAGCGGGCCTGATCCAGCGCGATATGGCCCTGCAGTACCCGGGTAAACATCGCTTTCTGCTCGTCGCTCACCTCACCCACCTTGATGGTGCGGGTGATGTCGGTGGTGCCATCCATGTATTGGGCGCCGGAGTCCAGCAGATAGAGGCTGTCCTGACCAAACGCACGCGGGGTGCCATTGGTGTGGTGGTAGTGGCACATGGCGGCGTTGGGGCCGAGCGCGGAGATGGTGTCGAAGCTCGGCTCGACGTAGTGCTCCTGCTCGCGGCGGAACGCTTCCACCTGATCGGCCAGGGTGCCTTCATCCACCCCCTCGAACTCGCCGGAGGCGATCAGCCGATCCAGCCAGGCGAGGAAGCGGGTCATGGCCACGCCATCACGCAGGTGAGCGGCACGCATGCCGGTCAGCTCAACGTCGTTCTTGCACGCTTTCGGCAGCATGGTGGGGTCTTGCCCTGCCACCAGAATGGCGCCCGCCTCTTCCATGACGAGCTGGGTCCAGGCGTTGGCGCTGTCCGGATCGGCCAGCACCTTCTGCTGATCTTCACCGATGCGCTGCAACACGTCGCCCAGCTTGTCGATGGGGTAGACGGAGACGTCTTGGCCAACGTGTTGGGTGAAGGCGAAGCAGTCAATTTTGTCGGTGTCGACGAAGAAATCCATGCTGGTGTTGGCGTAGAGCACCGCAAAGCCCAGCACCACCGGCAACCGGTCGATGTCGCGGCCACGCAGGTTGAGCAGCCAGTTGATGGGCTCGGCCTGGGTCAGCAGCACCGCATCCAGCCCGCGCTTGCGCAGGTCGGCCGCCAGCAGTTCACGTTTGGACTGGCTGGACTGGCCCGCCAGCTCCTCACTGTAGAGAATGACCGGTGCCTTGGTCGGCTCCGGGCGATCGCTCCAGTGCTGGTCGATGGGGTTCTGCTCGACGCGGATCAGCTCGATACCGCGATCGGCCAGCAGGGCTTTGGCATTCTTGTACCAGGTCAGGCTGTGCAGGCGGGCATCGAAGCCAACCCGGGAACCTGATGGCAGTTGGTCGGCCAGCCACTGTACGTGGGGATCTTCATTGAGGTGGAGGAATTCGAACAGTTCGGCGGGGGTCTGCATCCGCGCCTGTACCGTATAGCGACCATCGACAAAGAGGGCTGCTCGCTGGGTCATGATGATGACGACCCCGGCAGAGCCGTTGAAACCGGTGATCCAGTCAAGCCGCTCGGCATAGGCGGGGATGTACTCGCCGAGGTGCTCATCATCGTGGGGGACGATAAATGCGTCCAACTCCTGCATGGCCAGCTCGGCCCTGACTTGGGCGACGCGGGTTTCAATTATCTCGAAATTATTCATGTCGTTAGTGCCAGATGGTTGCTATATGAGTGTTCAGTTTTTATGACCGCTAGCCAGGATCCGCTGGATCGACTGGCCTGCCGCTTCAATATGTTGTTTGAGCAGTACCACCGCCTCGTGCTTGCGCCGGGCGCGGCACAGTTCCAGCAATTTGGCGTGTTCACGCTCCGCCTTGTCCACGCCGTCGCTGGCAAACAGCAGCTCGAAGCGGACATAGCGATCACAGCTCAGATTGATCTGGGCGATCACTTCAAGTGCCTGGGGGCGACCGGCTGCCTGATAGAGGGTGGCGTGAAAGCTGTGGTTCAACTCGGCCCAATGTTCGATCTGGGTGCCTGATTCCAGGGCGTGATCAAACTGGGCGAGGATCTCCTCCGCTTGCGCGAAGGTGGCTTCCGTCATCTTGTCGACGGCGTGAAACAGGGTATCGGCTTCCAGCAGCGCTCGCAAATAAAAGCGCTCTTCAATGGCCGAGGCGTCCAGCATGGTGACCACGGCGCCGCGATGGGCCTCGAACTTGACCAGCCCCTGCGCCTCCAGCTGCATCAGGGCTTCGCGCACCGGAATGCGGCTCACTGCCAGCTCTTTGGCGATGGCATCCTGACGCAAGGGGGCACCTGCGGGAAATTCCCCACGGAGGATCCGGCCACGGAGGTTTTCCATCACCATCTGGGTTCGGGTCTTGTAGGGTGGGGTCATGGTCGGGTCACGATGGTGCGTTACGAAATTGTATCCAGCTTGAGTCTGGCTGAATCTACCCCGTCAGGAGTGGCAAGGCAAGGGTTAGGGCCTGTCGCTGCGCGGCTGGCGGCGTTCGGGGCGCCATAAAAACAAAAATGCCGGTCAGCGTGGCTGACCGGCATGATGTCACTGGTACGAAGTGGGCCTGTTACAGCTGCGGGCCTGCCGCAACCAGACGTTTGCCTTCGTCGTTATCGGTGAAGCGCTCGAAGTTCTTGATGAAGCGCTGGGCCAGATCCTGTGCCTTGGCATCCCACTCGGCCTTGTTGGCGTAAGTGTCGCGCGGGTCGAGGATGGCCGGGTTCACGTCGTGCAGCTCGGTCGGCACTTCCAGATTGAAGATCGGCAGTACCTTGGTCGGTGCTTTCTCGATGGAACCATCCAGGATGGCATCGATGATGGCGCGGGTATCTTTGATGGAGATGCGCTTGCCGGTGCCGTTCCAGCCGGTGTTGACCAGATAGGCTTCCGCACCTGCCGCTTCCATCCGTTTCACCAGCTCCTGACCGTACTTGGTCGGGTGCAGGGAGAGGAAGGCTGCGCCGAAGCAGGAGGAGAAGGTCGGCGTCGGCTCGGTGATGCCACGCTCGGTACCGGCCAGTTTGGCGGTGAAGCCAGAGAGGAAGTGGTACTTGGTCTGCTCCTTGGTCAGTTTGGAGACCGGGGGCAGTACGCCGAAGGCGTCGGCAGTCAGGAAGATCACCTTGTTGGCGTGACCCGCCTTGGAGACCGGCTTGACGATGTTCTCGATGTGATAGATGGGGTAGGAGACCCGAGTGTTCTCGGTACGAGAGCCATCATCGAAGTCGATGGTGCCATCGGCGGCAACGGTCACGTTCTCCAGCAGCGCATCGCGACGGATGGCGTGGTAGATGTCCGGCTCTGCCTCTTCGGAGAGCTTGATGGTCTTGGCGTAGCAGCCACCTTCGAAGTTGAACACGCCGTGGTCATCCCAGCCGTGCTCGTCATCGCCGATCAGCTGACGCTTGGGATCGGTGGAGAGGGTGGTTTTGCCGGTGCCGGAGAGGCCGAAGAAGATGGCGACGTCGCCGTCCTGACCCACGTTGGCGGAGCAGTGCATGGAGGCAATGCCGCGCAGGGGCAGGAAGTAGTTCATCATGGAGAACATGCCCTTCTTCATCTCGCCACCGTACCAGGTGCCACCGATGAGCTGCATCTTCTCGGTCATGTTGAAGGCCACAAAGTTCTCGGAGTTGAGACCCTGCTCCTTCCAGTTCGGGTTGGTGCACTTGGCACCGTTCATCACCACGAAGTCAGGCTTGAAGGTTTTCAGCTCTTCATCGCTCGGGCGGATGAACATGTTTTTCACGAAGTGTGCCTGCCAGGCCACCTCGGTGATGATGCGCACGGCCAAGCGGGTATCCGGGTTGGCACCGCAGAAACCGTCGACCACAAACAGGCGCTTGCCGGAGAGCTGTTGGGTCACCAGACCTTTCAGATGTGACCACACTTCGGGGGTAATGGCTTTGTTATCGTTTTTACCCTGGTCAGACCACCATACAGTATTCTGGGTAGTGGCATCTTTGACGATATATTTATCTTTTGGGGAGCGACCGGTGAAGATTCCGGTGTTTACGTTGACGGCACCCAGCTCGGTAACCACACCGCGCTCGAACCCTTCCAGGTCAGGGCGTGTCTCTTCGGCGAAAAGCTGCTCGTAAGAGGGGTTGCGAACGATTTCCTGGCTGTTTTTGATGCCGTACTGGTCCAGTCCTAATTGTTGGGCCAGGGTGGGTTCTGCCACGATTGTCATTGTATTCTCCTGGGTTCAGAGGTTTGTAGGGTTCTATCTGACGGTCATCCTATCACTTAGGTGGTAGAGTTTAGCGATCGCCATCAAACTTTATAAAATAGGGTATTTTTTTGTTATTAAAGTTAAAGGCGGGTTTTGCCCGCCTTTAATTAGTGTAACTTGTTTGCATCATTGCCGGGAGCCCTGCTGAACAGGGTTTCGACATCGATCCCATTAAATTGGTACTGGGCGCCGCAATAATCACAGTGCATGTCGATCTTGCCGAGCTCCTGCACCATCTCCATGACCTCTTCTTTTTCTATCTGCAACAGGGCCCCTTCGCAGCGCTCGCGGGAGCAGGTGCAGCGGAACTCGACTGCCTGCGGATCGAATACCCGTACCTTGTCCTGATGGTAGAGACGGTAGAGGATCTCTTCCGCTTCCAGACCGAACAGCTCTTCATCCTTGATGGTGCTGGTGAGCTGGGTCAGGTGATCGAAATCGTTGCTGTGATCCTCGCTCTGGGCGGGCAGCTCCTGCAGCATGATACCGGCAGCGCGCGGTTCGCCTTCGTGGTAGCCGGTGCGGATCCAGAGTTTGGTGGCCAGCTGTTCGGAGCGGGCGAAGTAGTGCTCCAGGCAACCCGCCAGAGTATCGGCGTCCAGTGCGATGATGCCCTGATAGCGCTCGCCCTGCTCCGGGGTGATGGTGATGATCAGCTGGCCGTTGCCGATCAGGCTCTGCAGCTTGCCATCGCTCGGCAGCTCGCCCTCATAGCGGGCGACGCCGCGCAGCTGCTGGTTGTTGTCACCGTTGATCACGGCCAGACGCACCGGGCCATCGCCCTGCAGCTGTACGGTGATGGAGCCTTCAAACTTGAGTGTGGCGGTCAGCAGGCTGGTGGCGACCAGCAGCTCGCCCAGCAGTTTTTGCACCTGCACCGGGTAGTTCTGGGCTTCCACCACATGGCGGTAGGTGTGATCCAGCTGGACCAGCTCGCCACGCACTTCGTACTCTTCAAACAGATAGCGATACAGCAGATCTTGGTTGCTCATCATGTATTCCTGGCTTTTCGGTGAGGTAAATCGGGCGGGCTGGGGTTGATGCCAGCCCGGTATCAAATCGGGGTCGGTCAGTACTGTTTGACCTTGAGCAACTGGCGTCGCTCCTGCTTGTCGGGGCGGCGCTCGGGGCTGGGGGCAAACTGGCTGTTGAAGCGGCGTGCCTCGCTGTTCTCGGCCCGCTTTTTCAGGCTCTCGGCGGTCTCTTCATAGAGTTGCTGGGCCAGCGGGGCTGATTTGCGCTGCTCGCTGAGGCCCAGCACCCGCACTTCGCGTTCGTCCTGCCCCTGCCAGAAGCGGATAAGCGCACCCACTTCCACCTGTTTGCCCGGTTTGCTGCGCTGACCATTGTAGTGCACCTTGCCCCCGTCAATCTGATCCCGCGCCACGGAGCGGGTCTTGTAGAAACGGGCCGCCCACAGCCACTTGTCGAGACGAACCTCGAGGGCACTTTCTGCATGATTGGGCATGAACAGGCTCCATAACGGGGAAAAGAGGTGGTCGATTATACCAGAGCACGGGGTCGGGATAGAAACCGGGCAGCCGCTGCGCGGGGCGCAAACCATGTCAAGGTGATGCAACATATGGGCAGTTTGCTGATTCACAAGGGAAAGCCGCTGCTTTATCGGACATTCATCGGGCAGGGAAGGTCGTCCACATAGCGCATATAAAGTTGCCGCCCCGGTTTGGGGCGGCTGCGTTCACATCCATCGATCACGGCAGAGTCAGAAGTGATCCTGCTGATCCGGCTTCTTCTGTTCGTGGGGGCCTTCGCTGTGGGCGATGGCGGTGCGGATGAGATCAACCCCGGCGCGGATAATCAGCACCCCCATGTTGACCAGCTTGACGCAGACCCACATGAAGGTGATGAGCAGGATCAGCTTGAGCACGGTCTGGAAGGCTTCCAGGAAGTTCTGCTCCAGCTGGGCGGTGAGGCCGTTGGCGCTGCTCATCAGCCAGGTGTAGACCTCGCGCACGAACGGGATGCGGCTTGGCATCTCCAGTACATCCAGTGCGGCAGGGAGCGCCTGGAAGATGACGATGCTGCCGAACAGGATCAAAATGACACCGATGGCGATGCCGAGGAAAAAGCCGAACTGTCTCATGGCGGGCTCCCGCGTTTGCTGCATGAAATTGAAGATAGCCGCCAATAGTAGGGAGTGCCCTGCCTCATCGCAATCTTCCGTGCTCGTCCCTCGCGGCGGGAACGGCGGCGATCCGGCCGCTACCATTGCCCAACTATCTGATTTCTGGGAGGCTTGTCGCCATTGCGCATAGGGAAAGCAAATTGATGTCGAGAAGCCTCTTTTTACTGTTACTGACGCTGTTTACCGCGGCGCCAGCCTTGAGTGCCGAGCCTGCTGCCCCCACGGCGGCCGCCTGCGCCATCCGCCATCAGGATCAATTGTTGCTGGTGCAGGATCGCATCTCCTCACGCTACAGCCTGAGCGGTGGCTATATCGATGGTGGCGAGAGTCCGCAGCAGGCAGCGCTGCGCGAGCTGTATGAAGAGACCGGCTTGCGGGGGGAGGTGGTGCAGGAGCTGGGTCGCTGGCAGCGGGCGCTTATCCTCGCCTGCCGCACTCTGGAGCCTATCGTCGCCCAGCAAGATTCCGATTTTGTCTCGCTGCTGCAGGCTCCCAATCTGGGCGGGGAGATCCTCAACGCCCGCTTGATCGCGGTGGACAAGCTCCCCCGCGATCAGCGCCGCTTCCCGGATCAGCTCGACTGGCTGCAATCCCGGCTGGATCAGGTGCCCGAGAGCGAGGTGCGCTGGCAGGCCGATTTCGTGGCGCAGGGAAGTCGCCTGCATCAGGCCGAGATCCCGCTGATGGTGCGCCTGCAGCAGTGGCTGGGGCCCGATGTCTGGTGGTTGTCGGTCAGCAATCTGTTTGGTTCAGGCGGCTTTCAGCTTGCCCTGATACCTTTGCTGCTCCCGCTGCTGGGGTGGCCGCGGCTGCGCCAGCTGCTGTTCGCCATGCTCTGGCTTGGCTTGCTGGTGCAGGCGAGCAAGGAGGGGATCGGCTGGCCGCGCCCCTTCCATCTGCAACCTGAGCTGGCGACTCACAGTGCCCAGGGCTTTGGCATGCCGAGCGGCCACACCGCCTCGGCCCTGCTGTTCTGGGGGGCGCTGCTTGGCTGGCTGTGGCCTGCCCGGCGCGGGCTGGCCTATTCGTTGGCGCTGCTGCTGGCGCTGACCACCGGTCTGGCGCGGGTCTGGCTCGGGGTGCACTTTATCTCCGATGTGGCGGCGGGGCTGCTGATTGGCGCCTTGCTGCTGGCCGCTCGCCCCTGCTGGCGGCTGGATCAGCGCGCTTCTGCTTGGGGCTTGCTGGTCGCCGCCGCACTGGCTGGTGCGGGCCTGACCCAGTCGGCCCATCTGGCCGGGATCGGGCTGGCGGCGCTGGGCCTCTGGCTTGGGGGGCGGGTCACGCTGGTGCGTGACGGTTATTCCCCGTTGCTGACCGGCGCCGTGGTGCTGGCGGGCATGCTGCTGATGGTGGCGGGCGCGTGGGCGCTGCCGCTATTGACCCGCAGCTCGCTGGCCATACTGCTTGGTCAGTTTGTGCTCTTTTTCGGGCTGGGGCTCTGGTTGAGCGCTGGCCTCTGGTGGATACTCTCTTTCTTGAAATGCGACACTCGACCCAAGAGCAAAGGCTCTGACAAGGGAACTCTATGAATGTGAAAAAAGTGGATTTGGCCAAGATAACGCTGGGGGTGCTGTTTATCAGTATCCTGATTATCTCCTGCTTCATGGTGTTGCAGCCGTTCCTGCCTGCACTGGTGTGGGCCACCATGATCACCATCGCCACCTGGCCGCTGATGCTGATGATGCAGCGCCTGCTGTGGGGCAAGCGGACGCTGGCGGCCCTCTTCATGACGCTGGTATTGCTGCTGATATTTGTCATCCCGCTCTTTATGACGCTGGCCAATGTGGCGGAGAAGGCGCCCATGCTGATCGAGCTGGGCACCAGTATCAGCCAGTCACCGCCGCCGGAGTTGCTCTGGCTGCAACAGATCCCGCTGGTGGGCGGCAAGCTCTATGACTTCTGGCAGCAAATTCTGGCGAGCGGTGGTCAGGTGCTGTTTGCCAAGCTGGCCCCCTACTTTGGCCAGACCGCCCGTTGGCTCGCCTCTCAGGCCGGTAATCTGGGGCTGCTGTTCGTCCACTTCCTGCTGACGGTCGGTATCTGCGGTGTGCTCTATCACTCAGGTGAAGTAGTGGCGACCGGCATTCGCCGCTTTGCCCACCGGCTGGCGGGTCAGCGTGGTGACAATGCCACAGTGCTCGCTTCACAGGCGATCCGCGCCGTGGCCATGGGGGTGGTGGTGACCGCGCTGGTGCAATCTTCGGTGGCCGGTGTCGGCCTGCTGATTGCCGGTATCCCTTACGCCATGGTGCTGGTGGTGGTGATGTTCCTGTTGATCGTCGCCCAGATCGGCCCCTTCCCGGTGCTGCTGGCCTGTATCGGCTACCTCTACTGGAGCGGCGACACCACCTGGGGCACCTTCCTGCTGGTGTGGTCACTGATTGCGGGCACCATGGACAACTTCCTGCGTCCCTTCCTGATCAAGCGGGGCGCCGACCTGCCGCTCGTCCTCATTCTGGTGGGGGTTATCGGCGGCTTGCTGACCATGGGGATCATCGGTCTCTTTATCGGCCCGGTAGTGCTGGCGGTGGGCTACACCCTGCTGGATGCCTGGATCAAGGAAGATGACCAACCGATGGCTGCGGTTGAAGCGCCCAAGGCCGAATGACGATTCGGTAACAAGACGATTCAGCCATTAATCGCTGATGCCAAGAGCCGCCCATAAGGGCGGCTCTTTTGTTTATTACCGTCCCATGCAGGTTCGATGGGCGAAGCGTAATCGGACGATCGAGATACCGCCGTTCCGGTTCTATCCATAAGTCAGCGGTGGCCCGTCAGAGGGGAAATGCGGGTGACTTATGGCGGTAAAGCAGACCGGATAAGCGGTATAAGTTGAATTTATGGATTTGTGTTAAATGACCCAATTTTTTCTTATACCGACACCTATCCAGCCCCCACGCCACGATTTGGCCCGTTACAAGCCAGCCACAGGCAATGGCCGATCCGTGCCAACCCTTATGCACCCTATGTTACCGTCCCATGTAGGTTCGATTAGCGAAGCCTAATCGGACGATCGAGATGCCGCTGTCCTGGCGTTTCCGTGAGTCAGCGGCATCTGGAAGGGTGAAATGGGAGTGGCTGTTATTGCGGGGGAATAGATTTACGCGAACGTCCGATTACGCCTTACGGCTAATCGAACCTACGGGCTTGTAGCTGCGAAGCGGCGGAAATGCCGTCTCAGCGCCGAAGGGGCGACAACAGCCGATTGTTAGGGCCTACCTTGGTACATTTTTTGAGCTTCGATTGCACCATCCAAACGCCTATGAATTAATGAAATAGTCGAAAGTATATCTAGCGCATCTAACTCCTCAATAACCCAAGTTACTTTCGGCGCATGTGCTGTAGTATTCCGAAAGGTGCCAAATATGCCTTTTAATAAGTTAGCAAAGCCTTTTTGCTCGCTCTGCTCACTCTCAGTCTGCAGAGAACTCAAAGCTAAATGGGGTATTTTATTGTTAAAAGAAAAGGCATCATCAACTAAAGCGGCACCATCTGAAGTGAGTCCCGCTTTAGAACGTATCTTTTCAGCGATACTTTTTGTGGCCTCAAATACGGCATGGAAGTAGTTGTCTACTAACAATTCGGATTTGCAAAAGTAAAGCACATCTGGATGAACACGCCTAGACAGCAAATTTTGTTTAAGCTTAGATGCTCTAGCCTCAGACTCAGATATCGTTTTTGTTTTTAGCACTTGTTTTATATTGCCATTATCTGCAAGCTCCAGCCCCTCAAAAGACAAAACTTTATTTAGTTTAGCTCTGGTATCCTCGAACCATTCATGTTTATCAAAGTGTCTTGAAGGTCGCATTACATGTTGAATGAAAAAGACAATATTATTTGCGCAGTGATCATTCTGCTGCTTTTGAGAAAGCGAATCGTAAAGTCGTCTCCATTTTGTAGAGTTAAGACCAGGATCCTCGACACTACATTCCGAAAGAAATTTTGATATTTCAGTTCCGGTAAGACCTGAATATGTGTCCCCTAATATCCTCGATAGAGACTCAAGGGTGGCCAAATCAAAACTTTTTACTGGCACCAAAATTCTCCTTTACCATAACGCTAAGTGCAGGGGCGGTTTGTAAGTTGACTGCTTGTTATGTTTACCGGCGACCTGCCAAATATGTAAGGCCTGCAAGTGTCAACACACCTATTGTGCCCAATACCCCAAGAGCTGCCCCTTTAGCAAATCCTGACTCATGTCCTCTTTGATAGCCCTTCTCTTCGCCAGCCGTGTAGCCCTTGAAGTCTTCGCTCCGTTCGCTAGAAAATATATATTCTTTAAATTCCTCAGCAACATCAGGCTTTTCTAAAAGCCTTTCCAACACTTGTTTTGCCACCTCAACTGAAATTCTATTTAAGTCCGCAAATTTACTTAGCTCAGCATTGTTGGACAATATTTCTTTAGCGTTTTTAAGAATGTTTTCATTCATGCCTAAAGTCCTATGTGTTGTTTGAGTAAAAATAAAAGTGATTAGATGGAAGGTGGTGCCAATCCGTTAATCGAGCCTTCCATATAACTCCGGTTCGTCCTGTTTTCCGCGAAAAAGTCATTTTAAATCATAATATTGCTGCCAATCTCAGGGTCTGAACGCACTCGCTAAACATTTCCTTTTGGCTCTGTTTTTTGCTACTGAGAAAATACACTTCTGGGGCTGCAATGGAAAGCGCCATTAGGTCTCCTCTTCATAAACAAGTCAGTAGTGTGATCGAGGTGACATATCAGAAGTGCGGGTTAATGCCGACGTGTCGTGCCTTCTGCCACTGGCTCGGCCAGCAATTTGCCGAGGGCGAACCCGACCGGGAGGAGGGCGGGGTTGCCGCCCTCTGAGGCAGGTCACTGAATCGGGGGCGCTGGCGTGGTTAAATGGTCGGCTCACATCTTGCCGGATATTGCTGTGACCATGCCATCTGACCACCAGCACCTGCAGCCCTGGCCTGACTATCTGCAGGCATCCTGGCTGCGCTGCGCCCACCAGACCAGTGCCACCCTCTGGCATCCGCCCCACAGCGCCAAGGGGCAGACCTTGCAGAGCCTGCGCCAGCGCAAGCGCGACCTGCTCACCACCGGCGAGATGGCCCTCGAAGATCTCTACGAATTTATGGAGGGGCGCCCCTGCGCCCTGCTGCTCACCGACGAGAGCGGCTGCCTGCTGGCCCAGACCGGCCACCCCGACACCCTGAGCGAGCTGGCGGCGCTGGGGTTTGGCCCCGGCGCCTTCTTCAGCGAGGGGCGCATCGGCACCAATGCCATCAATCTGGCGGCGCTGGAGGGAGTACCGCTCTGCGTCAGCGGCCCCCAGCACTTCAACCAGACCCTGCACCCATGGCACAGCTGCGCCAGCCCGGTTTACAACAGCAATGGCCGTCAGGTCGCCATCATCGCGTTGATTTGCAAGGTGGAGGAGGCGAGCGCTGGCGATCTGGCGCTCACCGTCAGTGCCGGGCGCGAACTGGCCCATCTGCTGCAGATGGAGACCCTGATGCAGGAGTCCCAGCACCACCTGAGCGAGCTTTACGCCCTGCTCGATGGCATGGATGACGGCGTGCTGGCCTGGGACCCGCAGGGGCGGCTGCGCTACCTCAATGCGCTGGCGGCCCACCGGCTGCGGCTCGATCCGGCGATCTGTCTTGGCCAGCTGCTGGATCAGCACCTGCTGTTGCCCCAGCGGTTGCAGCTGGCCATCAGGGGGCAGACGCCGCTCAGCCATGTGGAGGTGACGCTGGAGCGGCTCGGTGCTCAGGAGGGGGAGTTCATTAATGCGCTGGTGAGCCTCAAGCCGCTGCCGGGGCCAGAGGGGGTCAGCTTTATCGCCCTGCTGCACCCGGTCGATCGGCTGCGGGCCATTCACCAGCTGCGCCAGACGGTGCCCGAGCTGTCGGCGCTGGTGGGGGAGTCGAGCGCCATGCGCAAGCTGCTGCGCTACGCCAGGCAGGCGGCCCAGAGTCAGGGGCCGATCCTGCTGCGCGGCGAGGAGGAGGTGGGCAAGGCCCAGCTGGCGGAGGCGATCCACTTTGGCAGCGAACGGGCCGCCGGGCCGCTCATTACCCTCAACTGCAAGGCGCTGCCGAGCGAGCGGATGGCGCTGGAGCTGATGGGTTCCGACGAGACGGGGCAGGAGCGGGCGGGCAAGTTCGAGCTGGCCCACGGCGGCACCCTGGTGCTGGAGCAGGTGGAGTGTCTCTCTGCCCCCATGCAGGCAGCGCTGCTGCAACTGCTCAAGACCGGCCGCATCCAGCGCTTCGATTCGGCCCGCATCCTGCCGCTCAAGGTGCGGATCATCGCCACCAGCAGCGCTCCGCTGGAGCAGCTGGTGCAGGAGGGGCTGTTTGGCCGCCAGCTGCTCTATGCCTTGCAGGCGTGCGAGCTGTGGCTGCCGGGATTGCGGGAGCGCGCGGCGGATCTGCCGGGCCTTATCAGCCAGCAGTTGGCGGCGCAGGGGCGCGAGCCGGTGCGCCAGTTCAGTCCGGCGGCCCTCGATTGTCTGCTCGCCTATCCCTGGCCCGGTAATCTGGGGGAGCTGCGCAGCGCCGTCGAGCATGCGCTGCTTCATGCCGGTCAGGGGCCGATCCCGCCCGAGGCGCTGCCTGCCGCCATTCGGCACGGCTATCAGCTGGTGGCGGACGAGGTAGTGGGGCAACCGCTGCTCACGCTGGCGGAGCTGGAGCGGCAAGCCATCCTGCGCTGCGCCCATGCCTGCAAGGGGCAGGTGAGCCAGATGGCCCAGCATCTGGGTATCAGCCGCACCACCCTCTGGCGGCGACTCAAACTGCTCGAGATCGATCCCGCCGACTATCACGGCTGACGCCGCCCTAGTCGTCGCGAACCGGCCCGCAGAAAACGAAAAGGCCCCGCAGTTGCGGGGCCGTTTTTATATGGGAAGGTCAGCGGTGGCGTGGTTACAGCCCCAGCTGGTGGGCGGTGACGATGGCCGCCAGCACATCCTCGGCGGTGACCTTGAACGGCATATTGTGGATGGTCTCGCCCTCGGCGGTGGAGGCTTTGGCCACCTCCATCAGGCGCGCCATATCCAGCTCCTTGACCCCCATCATATGCAGGTTGGTCGGCAGGCCCACCGAGTGGCAGAAACCCAGCACTGTCTCGATCTCCGCCATCGGTGCGTTCTCCAGCACCAGCTGCACCAGGGTACCGAACGCCACTTTCTCACCGTGGTAGAGGTGGTGACACTCGGCGAGCTGGGTCAGACCGTTGTGGATGGCGTGGGCGGCGGCCAGTCCGCTGCTCTCGAAGCCGATACCGCTCAGATAGGTGTTGGCCTCGATGATGTTCTCCACCGCTTTGGTGCAGAACCCCTGCTCCACCGCCAGCTTGGCCTTGTAACCATCGGCCAGCAGGGTCTTGTAGCAGAGCTCGGCGATGGCCTGCGCCGCCAGGGTGGAAGCACCACCGGCCATGGTCTGGCAACCGGAGACCTTGTTGGCGCGCGCCTCGAAGTAGGTGGAGAGCGCATCCCCCATGCCGGAGACCAGCAGCCGTACCGGGGCGCGGGAGACCACGCCGGTATCCATGATGACCATGTTGGGGTTGGTCGGGATCATCAGGTATTCGCTGAACTGTCCTTCCGGGGTGTAGATGACCGCCAGCGCGCTGGTGGGGGCATCGGTGGAGGCGATGGTGGGCACTATGACCACCGGCACCTTCTGGTAGAAGGCGACCGACTTGGCGGTATCCAGCGTTTTGCCGCCGCCGATGCCGATGATGACGTCAAACGGGGTCTGCTTGCAGCGGGCCAGCAGGCGGTCGATCTCGGGGCGGGAGCACTCGCCGTTGAAGCAGTCGAACTCCGGCTTGATACCGGCGCCGTGGAAGCTGGTGGCCACGGTATCGCCCACCAGCTTGGTGACGAAGGCGTCGGCCAGAATGAGCGGCTTGGCGCCGAGCGCTTTAACGTAGTTGCCGATATTGGCGAGGGCCCCGTTGCCTTGCACGTATTTGCTGGGGCTGATGATAATGCGGTCCATATTCTATCCCTCTCTCTAGTTCATAAGACGTCTTTTGAGACTAACAGGGGCGAAGGGGCGGCAGTGCCGGGGACGCCTTCGTCTTTTGCTTGTACAACAGGGACGCTGCACAGGCTCAGCGAGCGAGTGCAGCCCCTTGAAACAGTGGCGTGCTGCGATCAGTCGCCGAAACGCTCGGCGGCCAGCTGCTGGAAGCAGGCCAATGCGGCGCTGGCATCCTCCCCGCGCGCCAACAGGGCGAGGGTGTCGCCCTGACGCACGTTGAGCATGGCGAGCCGGGTCAGGCTGCGGGGATTGGCCTCTTTATCCCCCTTTTGCAGCTTGAGTTCAGCGGCAAAGGGCTTGAGGGTAGCCACCAGTCGGGCGGCGGGGCGCACATGCAGGCCGTGGGGGTTATCCACCACCACTTCGCAGCGCAGCCAGCCATCGTCGACAACGGGGGCGGTCTCCGTGGCGGCCTGCGCTGCGCTGGCAGGCAGCATCGCCTGCTTCGGGCCCAGCGCGCCGAGCGCCTCGGCGGCCACCTCATCCAGCGTCAGGCCGGAACCGGCCGCCACCACGGCTGCCAGGGTGCCCTCGACCAGCGGGGCGGGACAGAGCCGCACCCGGGCGCTTAACTCTGGTGGCAGTAGTTCGAGGGCGGTTTCGGCGCTCAAGAGGGCGCTGCCCAAGTCCATCAGCACCAGCACGCCGCTGCCGTCGTCCGCCTCTTCAATCGCACTCATCACCGCGATGGCATCGGTGCCGATGGGGTGGTCGGGGTCATCAACCCCGGCCGCCAGCAGCAATCGGGCCGGGCTGCCGAGCTGGTCAGCCAGCGCTTTCAATCCGGCCGCCAGCATGGCGCTGTGAGAGACAACTACGATTCCGATCATGTCACAACCTCGCTCTGTCACGCAGGGCGGTCAGCAGCAGCAGGGTCGAGGTGGCCCCGGCATCCTGATGGCCGATGCTGCGCTCGCCAAGATAGCTGGCGCGCCCCTTGCGGGCCTGCATCTGGATGGTGGCCTCGGTACCTGCGGCGGCTGCCGCGACTGCCTTGTCCAGCGCTTCGTTGAGGGGCAGATCTTGCTGCTGCGCTTGTTGCAGGGCGGCCAGTGCTGGCCACCAGGCGTCGCACATGGTCTTGTCGCCCGGCTCGGCGCGGCCGCGGGAGACGATCCCCTCGACCCCGTCACTGAGCATTTTGCACAGCTGACTGAGACTGAGGCTCTGGCAGGCGTCGGTACTGGCCGCCGCCCGGATAAAGAAGGTGCCGTAGAGCGGGCCACTGGCGCCGCCGACCGAGGAGAGCAAAGTCATGCCGGTGGTTTTCAGCACCTGACCGATGTCTTTGTCCGCCACTGCGGGCAGCTTCTCGGCCACTTTGGCAAAGCCGCGCTGCATGTTGAGGCCGTGGTCGCCGTCACCGATGTCGGTATCCAGTGCGGTGAGGTAGTCACGCTGCTCGGTAAAGATGTGTTCGCAGTCGAGCAGCCAGTTGACGATGTGATGCTTGCTTAACATGGGTTCTCCTTAGCAGCCGCGACGCAGGGCGGGGGTGTGAACGGGGGCATCCCACAGGGTCATCAGCTCATCATCCACCTTGAGCAGGGTGATGGAGATGCCGGTCATGTCGAGGGAGGTGCAGTAGGGGCCAATCAGGTTGCGCACCAGATGGATGCCCGCCTCTTCGCACAGGGTAGCGAGGCGACCATAGACACCATACAGCTCTGAAATCGGCGTGCCACCGAGGCTGTTGACCAAGGCGATAACCCGATCGCCCTTGTTGAGCGGTTCGATAAAGGTGTGCTCTTCCTGCCAACTGCCGGAGGCTCTGTCCCAGTGGCGCAGGGTGCGGCCATAGGGGGTATTGTCCGCCAGTTCGCTGAACATGTCGTCCACCAGAGTATTGAGGTCGGTGAAGGGGCGACGCTCGATGCCCGGCTCGCCGTGGATACCCACGCCGAACTCCATCTCGTTGTCGGCCAGGGTGAAGGAGGGCTTGCCAGCGGCAGGCACGGTGCAGGCGTGGGTGGCGACGCCGATGGTGCGGCTCTGGTTGTTGATGCGACGGGCCAGCGCCTCGCAGCGGGTCAGGTCATAGCCCGCTTCGGCGGCGGCGCCGACCAGTTTTTCGCACAGCACGGTCGTGGCAACCCCACGGCGACCGGCGGTGTAGAGGCTGTCTTTCACCGCCACGTCGTCATCGATCAGTGAGAAGCCGACCTTGACCCCATCACCGTGCAGCAGCTCGACTGCGGTTTCGAAGTTCAGTACGTCGCCGGTGTAGTTCTTCACCAGAAACAGCACGCCCGCGCCGCCATCAACGGCCTGGCCACACTCGTACATCTGATCCGGGGTCGGGGAGGTAAATATCTCGCCGGGGCAGGCGCCATCCAGCATCCCTTTGCCCACCAGACCGCCGTGCATCGGCTCGTGGCCGCTGCCACCACCGGAGACCAGCGCCACCTTGCCCATCACGGGGGAGTCGGCGCGGGTGATGTAGTGGGGTTCGATACGTACCTTGAGCTCGGGGTGGGCGGCTGCCATCCCCATCAGTTGTTCACGGACCACGGCATCGACGGCATTGATCAGTTTCTTCATGGCTCACTCCTTGGCTGGCCACCGCTCGGGTGGGCAAATGGTTGATGGAGCCAGTCTAACGGGATAAATCGGGAGAAAAATGATGGCCTGTTCGGTTCGGATCTGAAACAGCAGAGGGGGTATCGGTGTTTCAATCTGAAACGGCTCGAGGAAAACGGGCGGGAAACTGTTAGCGGCCTCACAGCCATGAAAAAGGGCCCCGCAGGGCCCTTCGCTATAACCGGAATAAGCGGACGGGTTAGATGGCCCAGCCACCGGCATAGAAAATCACCAGCGCCACGGCGATGATGACGGTGCCGACGTTCAGCTTCTTCCATTCGGCGGCAAACAGGCGGCCGATGACCAGCGCCACGAAGCCCAGCATGATGCCGGTGACGATGTTGCAGGTCAGCACGATGAAGACGGCGCACAGCATGCCAGCGAGGGCATCGACCGAATCGCTGAAGTCCAGCTTGGTGACGTTGCCCAGCATCAGCAGACCGACATACATCAGGGCCGGTGCGGTGGCGTAAGCCGGTACCAGATAGCTCAGCGGGGAGAGGAAGATCATCAGCAGGAACAGCACGCCGACCAGCGTAGCGGTCAGACCGGTCTTGCCACCGGCTGCGGTGCCTGCGGCGGATTCGATGTAGACGGCTGCCGGAGCACCACCCACCACGCCAGCGACCATGCTGCTGACGGAGTCGGCAGTCAGGGCTTTGCCGCCGCTGATGATGTGGCCACGTTCGTTGATGAGGCCCGCCTGACCGGCCACGGCACGGATGGTGCCGGTGGCGTCAAACACGGCGGTCATCACCAGCGCCAGTACGGTCGGAATCACCACCGGATTGAGGGCGCCCAGCAGATCCATGCTGCCTACCAGAGAGCCTTTCTCGCCAGTCAGGCTCGGCATGGCGAAGAAGCCCTGCCAGGTCACGTTCGGGTCGAAGATAAGGCCAAGGATGGAGATGGCGATGATCACCATCAGGATGCCGCCCGGCACTCTGCGACGCTCCAGACCGAAGATGGCGGCCAGACCCAGCACTGTCATGATGACCGGGAAGGAGGTTACTTCACCCAGTTGAACCGGCAGACCGGCCCCTTCGTTCTTGATCACCATGCCAACGCCGTTGGTGGCAATCAGCAGCAGGAACAGACCGATACCGATGCCGGTGCCGTGGGCGATGCCGGAGGGGAGGTTATCCAGGATCCACTGGCGCACGCCGGTGACACTGATCAGGGTAAACAGCACACCCATCAGGAAGATGGCGCCCAGGGCGACCGGAATGCTCAGCCCCTGACCCAGTACCAGACTGAACGCGGTAAAGGCGGTGAGGGAGATGGCGCAACCGATAGCCATCGGCAGTTTGGCCCACAGACCCATCAGCAGGGAGCCGAAGGCAGCGATCAAGCAGGTCGCCACGAAGACGGGACCCTGCTCAAAACCGGCGGCACCCAGCATGTTCGGCACCACTATGATGCTGTAGACCATGGCCAGGAAGGTGGTCAAACCGGCCAACAGCTCCTGGCGCACACTACTGCCGCGCGCAGAAATGGAAAAATAAGAGTCCAAAAAGCCGCCCTGTGCTCCGTTGGCGGCCATATCTTGCTTTGCCATAACTTATCCTAAAAGTGTGAAGGAAATCGTTTGCTTTTGTGGCGCGCAAAATAGCAAGAATTCGCGGCAAATACAGCGGATAACCTGACTTTTTCGTCAATATTTTACATTTTGAGTCCATTCGGAACTCTTTGTCAGACTCAAGCGGTGAGAGCGTGTCAGGAAGGGATCAAACGGTCGGGTGAGGGGAGATCAGTGAGGAAAAAAGCGAGGAACAACAAAAAACCCGCCGAAGCGGGTTTTTTTAAATTCTTGCAGAGCTGTCAGCAGTTGGCATGAGCCATCAGCAGCATGCTCCGGCTTGAATTACAGACCAACTACGTTGGCAGCAGCCGGGCCTTTCTGGCCTTGCTCGATGGTGAACTCAACGCGCTGACCTTCGTCCAGGGTTTTGAAGCTGGTGGACTGGATAGCGGAGAAGTGTACGAACACGTCTTTGCTGCCGTCAGCCGGGGAGATGAAACCAAAACCTTTCTCAGCGTTGAAGAACTTAACGGTACCAGTCATTTTGTTAGACATAATAATTTCCTTAAATAGTGTTGAATGCCACCTAAATGGCAATTTTTGATTTTTCGTCAGCAATACGTATGGGGAGCACTAAAGAAGGAGAATTATTTGATAAGAATTATCCGAGGATAACGCTTATGCTAATCACTGCTTTACTAAAATGACTGCCTAACATAATCAGGTCTGAACTGCCGAACCATCGAGAATGATTAAAACACGCTCTCATTTTTAAAGCAAACTTTATCTCGATATTAATGTTTTGTAACAGCCAAAAATCTCATTTTTTATAGTAAAAATGATGTATTTCAACTGCATAGCAAAATCCGCAAGGACTCATATCTACCCTCTGGAAAGCCTGCCTTGGCTTTTTTGTCCTGACTATGTAGCCAGTTCTGGCAAAAAATATGAGAAAAAATGAAAAGGTGGCGATGACTCGGGGGGCTTTGTGGCGGATCAGGCAAGCAAATCAATTTGCAGAGCCAAATCTGGGCCATCGAGCGAAGGCCAGAAATGCAAACGCCCGCTGGCACTTGGTGCCAGCGGGCGTTTTAGAAGCAGGGGATCAGCGCTTGCTGCGAAACTTGTTGCTGACCGAATCAATCCAGCTGAAGGTTTCCGGCAGTACCTGATTCTTGGCACGCTCTTTGGCTTTCTCGCGGGCCAGCTTGGAGGCAGCCTTGGCCGCTTCGGCGCGGTCGGCCACAATTTTCAGGCGACCCTCTTCGCGGATCTTGTTCCGCTCTCCGTTGGTCAGCTGGTGGTCTGCATTGGCTTGCGCCTTTTGCAATAACAAGGCTATCTCGGCTTTTTCGGCCTCGGTCAGATCTTTCATTTCCAGCTTTTTCACGGCGCGCTCCTGCGGCAGGGTGGTCAGACACCCTAACACAGTTGTGCCGATCACTTCTTATGCAATCGGCTTTCCGGCCTTAAAAATGCGGGTTTGTGCCAACTTTCCGTTATTTCGCTGCCACTTTCCCACCTGTTTGCCACATTTCAGTTTATGGCGAGCGGTGAGGGCATCCCTTGCTCCTCCGGCTCGACGTGGATCAGCACGATGGCGTGGGGCAGTTGCTGCATGATGGCGTGTTCGATGCGATCACAGATGTCGTGGGCTTCGCCGATGCTCATTTCCGGAGGCAAGGTGAGGTGGAAGTCGATATGGCGGCGGCGACCGGCACGACGGCTGCGCAGATCGTGGAAACCGCTGGCGGCAGGGCAGCATTCGGTGATAATGCGGCTGGTCATCGCCAGCTCTTCCGGGCTCATGCTCTGGTCGATCAGCGGCTGGAAGGCCTCGTTGAGCATGCTGATCGCCTCTCTGACAATAAAGATGGCGACGGCAATGGCGACCAGCGGGTCGAGGATGGCGAGTGAATGGCCGAACAGACCGGCCAGCCAGATCCCGCCAAGACCGACGGCTACCCCGGCTGAAGTGAGCACGTCAGCCTTGAGATGAAGTGCATCGGCAGCCAGGGCGACTGACTCCTCCTCTCTGGCCACCTTGTAGAGGTAGGCCGAGACCCCGCTGTTGACCAGCGCCGAGATCACCATCACCAGCACGCCCCAACCAATGCTCTCAATGGGGCTGGGGGAGATCAGCTTGTCGATGGCTTCGAAGATGATCCAGCCCGCGGCCAGCAGGATCAGCAGTGCTTCGATAACGCCGGAGACGTTTTCAATCTTGTCGTGGCCATAGGGGTGGCGCTCATAGGGCGGGAGATCGG
>NZ_JRGK01000274.1 GCF_000764645.1 Aeromonas finlandensis | reverse complement strand
CCAGTACAAGCGCCTGCACCCGGTTTGGTGTAGGTCTTGTAGATGGCCTTGGGACCTATGGTGTTGCTCTTGAAGCCACGTACCGTATCGAAACCGCCGGCATAGTAGTTCTCGAAGAACGGCAGCATGGTATCGTCACCATAGCCGTTACCGTAAGAGACCCGCCCCTTACCAATCATCACCCAGTTGTGATCCGCGTCGAGTGGGAAGTAGTGGGCATCTTCGGCAGAGAGCTTGTAGTACTGCAGCTCCATACCCGGCACGGTCACCTTGGCGTTGACCCGCTGACGATCACCAGCGGTCGGGAACATCCCCTTGTTCAGGGTGGAACGGGTCCAGCCAGCGGTCACATCGACGGTCACGAAGTCAAGGTTGGCGCCATCCTGTGAATAGAGATTCCAGAACTGATCCATCTGTACCGACTGACGGTTGTTGTTCCACTGATCCCAGCAATAAGTACTGTCTTTCTCAGGATTATCGATAAGGCACTGTTGATAGTTCTGGGCATTGAATGATGGACGGCTCAGCTTGGTGCTCTCGACACCGGTACTGAAGTCCAGCCGGTTGAACTCGTTGACCGGGAAACCGCTGGAGAGACGGAAACCGATGGTCTCATTCTCGTAGGAGACGATATCGGCATCATCGGCGCGGAACTGGTTGTAGTAGACCCGACCACCCAGACTGACACCATCGACGGTGAAGTAGGGGTCGGTATAGCTCAGGTCAACGTTCTTGGAGTAGTCGTTGGTGCTGGCGTTGATGGCGACCGTCTTGCCGGTACCCATAAAGTTGTTCTGGGAGATCCCCGCCTGCAAGCTCAGACCTGACTCAGTACCGTAACCGACACCGGCGTTGATGGAACCCGCTGGCTGCTCCTTGACCTTGAAGTCCAGATCGACCAGATCGTCGTTACCCGGTACCCGCTTGGTATCCACTTCGACACTCTCGAAGTAGCCAAGGCGGTTGAGGCGGCTCTTGGACTGCTCGATGTTGTCGGAGGAGAGCCAGGTGCCTTCCATCTGGCGCATCTCACGGCGCAGCACCTGATCTTCAGTGGTGGCGTTGCCGTTGAAGTTGATATTGCGCACATAGACACGGGGGCCCGGCTCAACGTTGACGATCAGCTCCACTTCCTTGGTCTTGTCATTGACCTGCGGGAAGGTAACCACTTTCGGATAGGCGTAGCCGTAACGGCCGAGGAACTTGGAGAGCACCTCTTCGGTGTGGGTCACCTGACTGGCGGAGTAGGTGCTGCCGGCGGCAATCGGGATCAACCCTTTCATCTCGCCACCACGATCGATCAGATCGCCCTTGAGCTGGACACCGGAGACCTTGTACTGATCCCCTTCCTTGATATTGAGGGTGACATAGACGCCCTTTTTATCGGGGGTCATGGAGACTTGGGTAGACTCCTGCTGGAAGCGGATGTAACCGCGATCCATGTAGTACGAGCGCAGGGTTTCAATGTCACCAGCCAGCTTCTGCTTCTGATAACGCTGATCCGCAGTGAAGTTCCACCAGGGCACTTCGTCACGCAGGGAGAGCTGGGCAATCAGTTTGTCTTCCGGGAAGACGTTGTTGCCGACGATGTTGATCTGCTGGATCTTGGCGGCCTGACCTTCCAGGAAGGTGAACTTGAGATCGACCCGGTTGCGCGGCAACGGGGTGACGATGGCCTTGACCTTGGCGGAGTATTTACCCACGCCATAGTAGAAATCTTCCAGCCCCTTCTCGAGGGAGGTGAGCACGGTACGGTCGAGCGGATCGCCCACACGAATACCGGAGGACTCCAGACTCTGGGTCAGTTGCTCCTCTTTGATATCTTTATTGCCGGAGAATTCGATGCTGGAGATGGTCGGACGCTCCTTGACCATCACCTGCAGCACCTGACCATCGCGGTAAACCTTCACATCCTCGAAGTTGCCCGAGGCGTAGAGTTTTTTGATGGCACTGGCCAGGGCAACGGAGTCGACGGTATCGCCAACCCGGATCGGCAGGTTCAACAGTGCGGCACCCAGGGTCACCCGCTGCAAACCTTCGACCTGGATATCTTGCACCACAAAAGAGGCAGGGGCCGCCTGGGCCAGGAAACTGGCACCCAGCAGGCAACTCAACACCAATGCTTTTTTAACAGCCATTTTGTTCTTATGTGTCCTTGTTGATGCTCTGGCCTCAGAGGCGAGCGAAATCGTTAAACAGCGCAATACCCATCAATAACATCAGAATGGCGGCGCCGATCCTGAAACCCACTTCCTGTATTTTCTCTGATACCGGCTTGCCGGTGACCGCTTCTATCAGGAAATAGACCAGATGGCCACCATCGAGTACCGGCAGGGGGAACAGGTTGATAATCCCCAGGTTGACGCTGATCAGCGCCAGGAAACTCAAAAAATAGACCAGTCCGTAATCGGCACTGCTACCGGCGCCCTTGGCGATGGAGATAGGGCCACTCAGGTTATCCAGCGACACTATGCCAGCAACCAGCTTGCCAATCATGTCAAAGGTGAGCGTGATCAGACTCCAGGTCTTGTCAGCTCCATGCCACAGCGCCTGCAAAGGCCCATACTGTAACAGAATTCGATATTCATCCGGTAATGGAACCAGTTGCGGCGAGAGGCCAACAAAACCGACCTGCTTGCCCTGTACCTTTCTCGAATCCGGCGTCAAGGTCAGGCTCAAATCACTGTTGTTGCGTTCCACCACTACTTGCAATGGCTCACCCGGCGCCTGCTGAACCCGTTCGACAAACTGGGCCCAGGCGGTGATCGGCTCCTCACCGACCTGCTTGATGCGATCGCCAACCTGCAGCCCCGCCTTTTCACTGGCGCTCTTGGGGACCACCGCCGCGACCACGGTCAATACCTTGCCGCCAAGTGGCACTATCCCCAGACTGCCGATGGGTGACTCTTTATCGGGATCGAAGGTCCAGCTGGTCAGCGACAAGGTCTTGTCGGTGGCATAGCTGGTATTGGGCGCCTGCACCTTGAGGGTGACAGTCTCATCACCCAGATGGCTGATAAGGGCGTAGGTGACGCTCTCCCAGTCGCCGGTCTGCTCATCGCCGACCCCGACAATCTCCATCCCCGGCAGCACACCGGCTTCAGCCACGATGGATGCCGGACGCACCTCACCGATCACCGGCTTGACGCTCGGCACCCCGATGATAAACATCAGCCAGAGGGCAAACAGGGCAAATACGAAGTTGGCCATAGGGCCCGCGGCGACAATCGCCATCCGCGCCCAGACACTCTTGTGATTGAAGGCGTACTGTTCGTCACCGGGTTTGAGCTCGTCGACCCGGCCATCGAGCATCTTGACGTAGCCGCCAAGGGGGATCAGCGCCAGCACATACTCGGTGCCATCTTTGCCCATCCGGCGCCAGATAGCCTTGCCAAAACCGATGGAGAAGCGCTCAACGCGCACGCCACAACGGCGGGCAACCCAGAAATGGCCGAACTCGTGCACCGCGACCAGCAGGCCGAGGGCAACAACAAAAGCACCGATGTTCCACAATACACCGCCCATCAACCAAGCTCCTCAATCAGGTAGTGAGCACGGGATCTGGCCGCACCGTCCAGAGCAAACAGATCATCGAGTGAACTGACGGCGCTGCTCTCCAGCGCCAGCATCACAGACTCGTTGATCCGGGCAATATCCATAAAGCCAATTCGTTCGGCCAGGAAGGCGGCAACCGCCTCTTCGTTGGCGGCATTGAGCGCAGTGGTCGCCGCTTGTCCCTTCTGGCAGGCATTGATGGCCAGCGCCAGGCAGGGGTAGCGATCGTAATCGGGCCGGATAAAGCTGAACTCTCCGACACTGAAGAAATCCAAAGGTTCCACACTGGAGGGGATGCGATTGGGGTATGCCAGCGCATGGGCGATGGGGGTACACATATCCGGATTGCCAAGCTGAGCCAGCACGGAGCCATCCTTGTACTGCACCATGGAGTGGATAACCGACTGGGGGTGGATCACCACCTGGATCTGCTCGGGCGCCGCATTGAACAGCCAGCGCGCCTCGATATACTCCAGCCCCTTGTTGATCATGGTGGCGGAGTCGACCGAAATCTTGGCCCCCATCGACCAGTTGGGATGAGCGATGGCTTGGGCTGGCGTCACCTTGGCCAGCTCGCTGATCTCGGTGTAACGGAACGGGCCGCCGGAACCGGTCAGCAAGATCTTGCTGATCCCCGCCGCCGCCAGATCGCAGAAGCCCGGCTGACGCTGGATCCCGGTTGGCAGGCACTGGAAGATGGCATTGTGTTCGCTGTCGATGGGCAACAGCTCGGCGCCATGTTCACGCACGGCTTCTATGAAGAAAGCACCGGACATCACCAGCGCCTCCTTGTTGGCGAGCAAAATGCGCTTGCCGGCACGCACCGCCGCCATAGTCGGGGCCAAACCGGCCGCCCCCACAATGGCGGCCATCACGCTGTGGGCATCGGGATGGGCCGCCACGTCGCACAACGCGGCAGCTCCAGACATGACCCGGGTAGTACTGCCATGAGTCTTGAGGCGACTGGCCAGCTCGCGAGCGGCCACCTCATCGACCATCACGGCAAAACGAGGAGAGAATTCGAGACAATCCCGCAGCATGGCATCCACACTGCGGGCGGCGGTCAACGCCAGCACTTGCCAACTGCCCGGATTATGGCGCAGCACCTTCAGGGTACTCTGACCGATGGAGCCGGAAGCTCCCAGAATCACCAGGTTGCGCATCAAAACTCCTGACTGAGTAGCAGATAACTGAGCAGAAACACCGGCAAGGCGGCGGTCAAGCTGTCGATCCGGTCGAGAATGCCGCCATGACCCGGCAGCAGGGTGCCGGAGTCCTTGATGCCCGCTTCGCGCTTGAACATGCTCTCGGTCAGATCACCGAGCACGGAAGCCAGCACCGCCAGCAGGGAGCAAAACAGCACGGTGATCATCTTGGCAGGCACAAAGCCCATCGACCAGGTGACACCGATAGCCAGCAGGCTGGCGGTAAAGAGGCCGCCACACATCCCTTCGATGGTTTTGCCCGGGCTCACCGCCGGTGCCAGCTTGTGTTTACCGAACGCCTTGCCGAAAAAATACGCGCCAGAATCTGCCGCCCAGACCAGCCCCATCACGAACAACAGGATCCAGGCCCCCATCATGGGGTCATGATAAAAGTTGTAACCACGGATGGCGACCAGCGACCAGAAGAAGGGAACCAGGGTCACCAGACCAAACAGGGATTTGAGCCAGATGGACTCTTTCCACAGCTTGGCGCTCTGGGGATAACGCAGCACCAGCAGCAGACCCAGCAGCCACCAGCTCACCGCGGTCCAGAGCACCCCCATCACCAACGGGTGCAAGTGGGGCGTCCAGAGTTGCTCCACCGGCAGCCAAAAGAGGCTGGCACCGAGCAACAGACAAAATACGATGGGTAACCATTGCTGCGGGGCAGCACAGACAAATCCACTCCATTCGCGACTGGCCAACAAAAACACCAGCGCAGCCAACAGGGCAAAAAATTTCAATGGCAGAAAGAAGAGCGCCCCCAACACCAGGGGGATCAACATCAAAGCAGTAATAATTCGTTGTTTTAGCAAAAGAAACCTCTCTCTTGGGAGCGGGGTTTAGCCGGTCTGCTGCTCGGCGATCAATTCCCGTATCTGTTCACCCGTGCAACCGAAGCGACGCTCGCGGGCAACGAAGGAGGCAACCGCCTCACTGAACTCGGCCTCGTTGAAATCGGGCCACAATACCGGGGTAAAATAGAGCTCGGCATAGGCGAGCTGCCATAACACAAAGTTGCTGATGCGATGATCGCCACCGGTACGGATCAACAGGTCCACGGGTGGCAGATCGGCCATGCAAACCTCGCGGGTCAGCATGGACTCATCAATATCGTCAGCGGCCAGTTCACCGGCCGCGACCGCTTTGGCCAGCTTGCGGGCCGCCTGGGCGATATCCCACTGGCCGCCATAGTTGGCCGCAATGTTCAGGGTCAACCCCTTGTTATTGGCGGTCAAGGCTTCCGCCTTGGCGATTTTGGCCTGCAACCGCTCACTAAAGCGAGCAGTATCGCCAATCACCTTGAGCCGGATCCCGTTGTTGTGCAGTTTCTGCACCTCACGACCCAGCACGGTGATGAACAGTTCCATCAAGGCACTGACTTCCCCTTCCGGGCGACGCCAGTTCTCGCTGGAGAATGCAAACAGGGTCAATGCCTCTATCTTGGCCCGCGCCGCAAAAGTAACGGCCTCACGCACCGACTTGACGCCCGCCTTGTGGCCATAAACCCGCATCTTGCCTCGGTTTTGGGCCCAGCGACCGTTACCATCCATGATGATGGCGACGTGACGGGGTAACGACGAGTTGGCACAATCACCCAACGCAGCCAAAAGCGACATGTAATTCTCCCACAAAGACAAAAGCGCCGTGCAGGGGCACTACACGGCGCTCGTAATATACCTTTCAGGCGCTTAGATTTCCATTAGCTCCTTCTCCTTTACGGCAAGGGCCTCATCGACCAGCTTGACGTAGGAGTCGGTCAGCTTCTGGATCTCTTCCTGGGCACGACGATCGTCATCCTCGGAGATCTCTTTGTCCTTCAGCAGCGCTTTCAGATCGGCGTTGGCGTCACGACGGATGTTGCGCACGGCAACACGGGCGTTTTCCGCTTCGGCACGCACGATCTTGGTCAGATCGCGACGGCGCTCTTCAGTCAGCGGCGGCAGCGGCACACGCAGGGTCTGGCCATTGCTGGACGGGTTCAAGCCCAGATCGGAGGTCAGGATCGCCTTCTCTACCGCCTGGATCATGGAGCGGTCAAAAATGGAGATGGAGAGGGTGCGAGCATCTTCTGCCACGACGTTGGCCAACTGTTTCAGCGGAGTGGCAGCACCGTAGTACTCCACCTGGATGCCGTCGAGCAGGCTCGGGTGAGCGCGGCCGGTACGGATCTTGGACATTTGGGTCTTGAGCGCTTCTACGCTCTTGCCCATACGGTCCTTGGCGTCGTTTTTAATCTCGTTGATCACAGTGGTTTTCCTTTTGGCGAACGAGCCGTTACACGGCTCGTGTCTATCTTATTTACTGACGTAATTGATAAGAGCGCCTTATGGCTCACTTTTATCTTATTTACCAACGTGGTGGATCAGAGTGCCTTCCGGCTCACCCATGATAACCCGACGCAATGCACCCGGTTTGTTCATGTTGAAGACGCGGATCGGCAGATCATGGTCACGTGCCAGAGTAAAGGCAGCAAGATCCATCACCTTGAGCTCTTTTTCAAGAACTTCATCATAACTCAGTTCATGATACAGCACGGCATCCGGATTCTTGACCGGATCCTCGTTGTATACACCATCGACCTTGGTGGCTTTGAGCACCACGTCAGCTTCGATCTCGATCCCGCGCAGGCAAGCCGCAGAATCGGTAGTAAAGAAGGGGTTGCCGGTACCGGCAGAGAAGATGACGACTTTACCAGCGCGCAGCTGGCTGATTGCCTCGGCCCAGCTGTAGGAGTCACAGACGCCCTGCAGGGAGATGGCAGACATCAGACGGGCATTCACATAAGCACGATGCAGGGCATCACGCATGGCCAGACCGTTCATCACGGTTGCCAGCATACCCATGTGGTCGCCCACCACGCGGTTCATGCCCGCTTTGGCAAGACCGGCACCACGGAACAGGTTGCCGCCACCGATGACCAGACCGACCTGAACACCCAACTCAACCAGTTCTTTGATCTCTTGGGCCATACGCTCCAGCACCGCCGGATCAATGCCGAAACCCTCGGATCCTTGCAGGGCTTCACCACTCAACTTCAGAAGAACACGTCTGTATGCAGGTTTGGGATTGGTACTCATGTCACTGATTCCTGGTCATATAAAGACCGCGACATAAGTCGCGGTCTGGGGAAACGGAAAAACCGGTTCGATTAGGCCTTTTGAGCGGCCGCGATTTGGGCTGCAACTTCAGCAGCGAAATCGGTCTCTTGCTTCTCGATGCCTTCGCCCACTTCGAAACGGGTGAAGGAGACAACGTCAGCGCCTTCTTTCTTCAGCAGCTCGGCAACGGTCATGGAAGGATCTTTCACGAACGGTTGACCAGTCAGGGAAACCTCACCGGTGAACTTCTTCATGCGGCCTTCAACCATCTTCTCGGCGATCTCTTTCGGCTTGCCGGAGTTGATGGCGATGTCGATCTGGATTTCGCGCTCTTTGGCAACGACTTCAGCAGACACGTCTTCAGGCTTGACGAATTGCGGGCTGTTGGCAGCAACGTGCATGGCCAGATCTTTGGCCAGCTCGGCAGAACCACCGGTCAGCTTGGTGATAACACCAATGCGGGAACCGTGAACGTAGGTACCCAGGTTGTCACCTTCAACCAGCATCACGCGACGCAGGTTCATGTTCTCACCGATCTTGGCGATCAGGTTGGTGATGGTCAGCTCGACGGATTCGCCGTTACCGAAGTCAGCGGCTTTCAGCGCGTCAACGTCAGCAATTTTCTGGGTCGCAGCGATGTCAGCGATCTTCTGGCCCATTGCCATGAAGCTGGCATCTTTGGCGACGAAGTCGGTTTCGCTGTTCAGCTCGATCATGACGGCAACGTTGCCTTCGGTGCGAGCAAAGATAACGCCTTCAGCGGCGATACGGCCCGCTTTCTTGGCGGCTTTGGCCTGACCGGATTTGCGCATGTTCTCAATTGCCAGCTCGATATCACCAGCAGCTTCTTCCAGTGCTTTTTTGCAATCCATCATGCCAGCGGCAGTGCGCTCGCGCAGTTCTTTTACCAGGGCGGCAGTAACGTTAGCCATGTCCAGTATCCTCGGTCTTGAATTGACAAGAAACAGGGGCCACAAGGGCCCCTGCTAACCAATTACATCAGCTTGGTTAATAAGGGCTTTACAGTCCTTATCAATTACTCAGCTTCAACGAAGCCATCTTGTTCAGCTTGAACAACGATGTCCTGTTCGCGAGCTTCCAGTACGGTGTCAGCAGCAGCATTCAGGTACAGCTGTACGGCACGGATAGCGTCGTCGTTACCCGGGATGACATAGTCAACGCCGTCCGGGTTGGAGTTGGTATCAACGATGGAAACTACCGGGATACCCAGGTTATTGGCTTCTTTGATAGCGATGTGCTCGTGGTCGGCATCGACAACGAACAGAACGTCAGGCAGGCCGCCCATGTTCTTGATACCACCCAGGCTCTTCTCCAGCTTTTCCATTTCGCGAGTACGCATCAGCGCCTCTTTCTTGGTCAGCTTTTCGAAGGTACCGTCTTGGCTCTGGGTTTCCAGATCTTTCAGGCGCTTGATAGACTGACGAACGGTTTTCCAGTTAGTCAGCATACCGCCCAGCCAGCGGTGGTTTACATAGAACTGGTCGCAACGCTCAGCGGCTTCTTTTACGGCTTCAGACGCGGCACGCTTGGTACCTACGAACAGTACCTTGCCTTTCTTGGCAGCTACGGAGCTGATGAAGTTCATGGCATCGTCAAACAACGGAACGGTTTTTTCCAGGTTGATGATGTGAACCTTGCTGCGGGCACCGAAGATGTAGGATTTCATTTTCGGGTTCCAGTAACGAGTCTGGTGACCGAAGTGAACGCCGGCTTGCAGCATGTCGCGCATAGAAACTTTAGCCATTTTATACCTCTGTATGGGGTTAGGCCTCCACACATCCCATATAACCGACCCGTTAAGGCACCCCGGTATATGTGTCGATGTGTGTGTGTTATTGATTAAGGGTGATGAAATGGTGGACGCAAGTTCCCCATTCCGGCGCGCTTTATACCATAACTTTGTTCAGGACACCACCGGCCGACACCCTAAACAGGTGTAAATATGGATCCCGCCAGAGGATGCTGCGACGCTGTTTTGACGTTGTGATGACAATCACACTGGAAGTACGCAGGGGTTGCGGATAAAATTTTGCCCTGATTGCAAACGCATCTATTTTTCATTACCTGTCCTGCCTGCCCTCGCAGGCCCAGCGGCAGGCCGCAAGAGAGATCCCATGTCCATTAAAATCAAGACACCGGAAGAGATTGAAAAGATGCGCGTTGCCGGCCAATTGGCCGCCGATGTGCTGGTCATGATTGCGCCCCATGTCAAAGCTGGCGTCACCACTGACGAACTGAACACCCTCTGCCACAACTATATTGTCGACGTACAACAGGCGGTTCCGGCTCCGCTGAACTACCACGGCTTCCCCAAATCCATCTGCACCTCGGTGAACGATGTGATCTGCCACGGTATCCCGAACCACAAGAAGCTGCGCGATGGCGATATCATCAACCTGGATATCACCGTCATCAAGGATGGCTACCACGGCGATACCTCGGCCATGTTCATCGTGGGTGAAACCACCCCGCTGCGCCGCCAGCTCTGCAAAGTTGCGCAAGAGAGCCTCTACGCCGCCATCAAGAAGGTGCGTCCGGGTGCCTGCATCACCGAGATTGGTGCCGTTATTCAGCCCATCGTCGAGAAGGCCGGTTTCTCCGTAGTGCGTGACTACTGCGGTCACGGCATCGGTGCCGAGTTCCACGAAGAGCCGCAGATCCTGCACTACCGCAACAGCGGCAAGCAGGAGCTGAAACCGGGCATGTGCTTCACCATCGAGCCCATGGTCAACAGCAAGAAGTATCACTGCAAGGTCAATCCGAAGGATGGCTGGACCGTGACCACCAAGGATGGCGGCGACTCCGCCCAGTGGGAGCACACTCTGCTGGTGACCGAAGATGGCTGCGAGGTGCTCACCCTGCGCCCCGATGACACTATCGACCGCTTCATCAAACACAGCTAACATCGAACCCCGGCCCTGACATCCCAAAGCGCCGGGGTTTTTACTTCCCGTTTCAGCCATTTGCCTGCCACTTGCGTGTGAGATGCCATGGACGCCAGCCTGCTTTCCCCCCATTTGTTACCCGATGATCAGCTCACCCGCGACAACTGCAAAGAGTACCTGAGCCGCTTTCTCGGCTGGCTGCACGCCCGGTTCGATGCCGGTGACAACATCATCGAGCTGGTCGCCACCCGCTCCGAGTACATGGATCAGCTGCTCTGCCGGCTGTGGCAAAAGTTCGGCTTCGACAAGAGCGATCTCACCCTGATCGCGGTGGGGGGCTACGGCCGCGGCGAGCTGCACCCCCACTCCGATATCGACCTGCTACTCCTCTATGACGGCGACGAGCTTGATGAAGTGCTGGGGCTGCGGATCGGCGAGTTCATCACCTTGCTGTGGGATCTCAAGCTGGAGGTGGGTCAGGCGGTGCGCAACGTGGCGGAGTGTCTCGAGCAGGGGCGCGCCGATATCACGGTGGCCACCAACCTGATCGAGGCCCGCTACATCACAGGTCGCAAAGAGGGCTTCCGGCAACTCAAGGAGGCGACTGGTCCCCAGCACTTCTGGCCAAGCGAGCAGTTCTTCAAGGCCAAGCGTGAAGAGCAGGCCCTGCGCCATCAGCAGTTTCTCGGCACCGCCTACAAGCTGGAGCCCGATCTCAAGAGCAATCCGGGCGGTCTGCGGGATATTCAGACCCTCGCCTGGGTCGCCCGCCGCCACTTTGGCGCCACCACACTGTTCGAGATGACCAGCCACGGCTTTCTCAACCGCGCCGAGTACCGCGAGCTGCTCGACTGCCAGAACTTCCTCTGGAAGGTGCGCTTTGCCCTGCACATGGCCATCAACAAGGGGGATAACCGGCTGTTGTTCGATCGCCAGCGCACCGTGGCCCAGATGTTGGGGTTCGAAGGGGAAGGCAACACCCCGGTCGAGCAGATGATGAAGCGCTTCTACCAGACGGTGCGGCGAGTCTCCGAGCTCAACGAGATGCTGCTGCAGCTGTTTGACGAGGCGATCCTCGGCAACACCGCCATGGATGTGCGCCGCCTCTCCGACGAGTTCCAGCTCCGTGGCCGCCTCATCGATGCGGTGGATGCGGAGCTGTTTACCCGTGAACCGGCCGCTATCTTGCGCCTCTTCTATCAGATGGCCCAGCATCCCGAGATAGCGGGTATCCACTCGGCCACCCTGCGCCAGCTGCGCGAAGCGCGCCGCAAACTCAACTGCTGGTTGCAGGACTTGCCCGACTGCCGTCGCCTGTTTATGGCGCTGCTGCGCCACCCCAACGGCATCGGCCTGCCGCTCACCCTGATGCACAAATACGGCATTCTGGCGGCCTATCTGCCCCAGTGGAACCTGATCGTCGGCCAGATGCAGTTCGACATGTTCCACGCCTACACGGTGGATGAGCACACCCACCGGCTGCTCAAGAACATTCATCAGTTCCCCAATCCGGCCAGTCGCCAGAGCCACCCGCTCTGCCACGAGGTGTTCACCCGGCTGCGCAAACCGGAGCTGCTCAGTATCGCCGCCCTGTTCCACGACATCGCCAAGGGGCGGCGCGGCGATCACTCGGAACTCGGCGCCGTCGACGCGCTGGAGTTCTGCCAGCTGCATGGTCTGGATCGCTACGAGAGTCGACTGGTCGCCTGGCTGGTGCGCCACCATCTGCTGATGTCGGTCACCGCCCAGCGCCGCGATATCTATGACCCCGACGTGGTCACCGATTTTGCCCAGAAGGTGCGCGACGAGCAGCATCTTGACCTGCTCTACTGCCTCACGGTGGCCGATATCTGCGCAACCAACGACACCCTGTGGAACGACTGGAAGGGCACCCTGCTGCGGGAGCTCTACTTCGCGACCCAGAAGGCGCTGCGCCAGGGGCTGGAAAACCCGCCCGACATGCGGCTGCGCATTCGCGAAAACCAGCGTCAGGCCAAACAATTCCTGGCACAGCGGGATGTGCCGGAAGAGGCGATCAACCAGCTCTGGGCCGATTTCAAGGCCGACTACTTCCTGCGCCACAGCCCGGAGCAGATCGCCTGGCACTGCCGCCACATCATCGAGCATGGCGACAACCCGGCGCCGCTGGTGATCATCGGCAAACACCCGACCCGCGGTGGCAGTGAGGTGTTTATCTACTGCCGCGATACTCCGAATCTGTTTGCCACCGTGGCCTCGGCGCTGGATCAGAAGAACCTCAACATCCACGACGCCCAGATCATGAACTCGCGCAGCAACTTCGTGCTCGATACCTTCGTGGTGCTGGAGCCGAGCGGCGAACCCATCAGCCCCAACCGCACCGCCACCATCAAGAAGGCGCTGGAGAAGGCGCTGCAGGAGCCGGGCAAGCTGGTGCTGCGCAACAAGCCGCTGTCGCGGCGCCACCGCCAGTTCAGCGTGCCGACCCGGGTAGTCTTCCTGCCTCATAAAGGGGAGAGCCGTCACACCCTGATGGAGCTGACCGCCCTCGATACTCCCGGCCTGCTGGCCCGGATCGGCGCGGTATTCCAGCAGTGCGGGCTGTCGCTGCACGCTGCAAAAATCGCTACTTTCGGCGAGCGGGTAGAGGACTTTTTCAGCCTGACCAGCCTCGATGGCGAGCCATTGACCGCCGTGCAGCAACAACAGCTGGAAGAGCGACTGGTGCACCAGCTCAATCCCCAGCAGTCGGTGCTGGATTAAGTGAAGCGTGATTCGAAAGAGGCTGTTTATCTGGCGTTTTTTGCCATGCCAAACAACTGGTTGGCGCACTCCGGATGAAGAAATAGCCGCTGGCCGGAAGAATTCCGGCCAACCCCTTAAAAACAGTCAGAAAAGTGTGATACAACAAACAGAATTTTTTAAAGGAAACCTGTCATGACCGAGTTGCAACAGATCATTGAAGCGGCCTTCGAGCGCCGCGACACCATTACTCCGGGCTCCGTGGATAGCGCCACCAAGTCCGCCATCCTGCAAGCCATCGACCTGCTGGACTCCGGCAAGGCGCGGGTTGCCGAGAAGATCGCCGGTGAGTGGGTTGTCCATCAGTGGTTGAAGAAAGCGGTACTGCTCTACTTCCGCATCAACGACAACGGCATCATCAAGGGCGACGATGCCCAGTACTACGACAAGGTTCCCCTCAAGTTCTCCAACTACACCGCCGAGCAGTTCAAGGAAGCGGGTGTGCGCGTGGTGCCGCCGGCAACGGCCCGCAAAGGCTCCTTTATCGCCCCCAACACCGTGCTGATGCCCTCCTATGTCAACATCGGCGCCTTCGTTGATGAAGGCACCATGGTCGATACCTGGGCCACCGTCGGCTCTTGCGCCCAGATCGGTAAAAACGTCCATCTCTCCGGCGGCGTCGGCATCGGCGGCGTACTGGAGCCGCTGCAGGCCAACCCGACCATCATCGAAGACAACTGCTTTATCGGTGCCCGCTCCGAAGTGGTTGAAGGGGTCATCGTCGAAGAAGGTTCCGTCATCTCCATGGGCGTCTTCATCGGCCAGTCCACCCGCATCTATGACCGTGAAACCGGCGAGATCCACTACGGCCGCGTACCGGCTGGCTCCGTGGTCGTTTCCGGCTCACTGCCCTCCAAGTGCGGCAAGTACAGCCTCTACGCAGCGGTGATCGTCAAGAAGGTCGATGCCAAGACCCGCGCCAAAGTCGGCATCAACGCCCTGCTGCGCTCCATCGACGAGTAATCAGCATTGCTTGATGAAAAGGGCGCCTGATGGCGCCCTTTTGATTTTGGCGCCCCTGTCACAGGCAAGCCATGAGGCATCGGTTAAGATAGATGGGACAGGATCGTTTCAAACCGAGGAAGCCCGATGTACGAGAATCTGAAGAGCCTGGGGATCCAGGATCCCGCCTCCGTCGACAGCTATACCCTGCGCCAGGAGGCCAACCACGACATCCTCAAGATCTACTTCAAGAAGCAGAAGGGCGAGTTCTTCGCCAAGAGTGTCAAATTCAAGTATCCCCGCCAGCGCAAAACCATGCTGGTCGACTCCGGTACCCATGAGTACAAGGATGTCACCGAGATCAACGCCAACCTCAAGTATGTTGTGGATGAGCTCGACAACCTGACCCAGGGCGTCCATCTGCAGGCCGACCCGGACATCAAGCAGAAGATCCTGCGCGACCTGCGCCATCTGGAAAAAGTGGTGCAGAACAAGATCAGCGAAATCGAGCGGGATCTGGAGAAACTCTAATCCCATTCCACTCAACAAAAGAGCGCCCAAGTGGCGCTCTTTTTTATTGGCTGGCGTTATCTGGCGATGGCGTGCGACAAGGTGAGCAAGGCACATCACCTTGTGCTGCTGGGTCACCATTGGGCACACCCCGTTACACATCGCCCCTTGGGCTGCCCCACTCATGCAGTAACCCGCCCCAGGTCGACTCGCACTCTCCTGAATACAAATAGCAAGAGGGAGGCTTTCGCCTCCCTCTTCAAACACGCTGATATTCAGGCAACAGGATTAGTTGCTCTTCATCCAGATGTCCATGTCGGTTTTCAGGTTGTCAGACTTGGTACCGAAGATGGCTTGTACGCCGGAACCAGCCACTACCACACCGGCAGCACCCAGTTTCTTCAGACCAGCCTGGTCAACTTTGGCAACATCTTTCACGCCAACACGCAGACGGGTGATGCAGGCATCCAGAGAAGCGATGTTCTCTTTACCACCGAAGGCGGCAACCAGAGCAGCGGACATCTCGTCTTTGCCGTGGCCAACAGTCTCTTCAGCAGTCTCGTCTTCACGACCCGGGGTTTTCAGGTTCATGGCACGGATTACGAAGCTGAACACTACGTAGTAGATAGCAGCGTAAACCAGACCCAGACCTACCAGCAGCAGCATGTTGTCGGCACGCGGTGATTGCACCACGAAGTCGATGAAGCCGTTGGAGAAGGTGTGACCGTGTACGATACCCAGAGAGTTGGTCAGCACATAAGCCAGACCAGCCAGTACAGCGTGGATTGCGTACAGAACCGGAGCGATGAACAGGAAGGAGAATTCAATCGGCTCGGTGATACCGGTCAGGAAAGAGGTCAGGGCAGCAGAGGCCATGATACCAACGATCTTGGCGCGGTTTTCCGGCTTGGCAGCGTGAGCAATGGCGAACGCAGCAGCAGGCAGACCGAACATTTTGAACAGGTAGCCACCAGCCAGCTGGCCGAAGCCGTTACCGGCAGCGCGGGACGCGTCATCAGCAGTCAGGAAGCAGGTCATGATACCGTGAACAGTCTCACCGGCGCCGTTGACGCAGGTACCAGCCTGATAGAAGAACGGTACGTTCCAGATGTGGTGCAGACCGAACGGGATCAGGGAGCGCTCAACCACGCCGTAGATACCGAAGGCCAGTACCGGGTTCTGGTTGGCAGCCCAGTCAGAGAAGGCACCGATGGCGCCACCTACTGGCGGCCAAATCACAGACAGGATCACACCCAGACCGATGGAAAGGAAACCGGTGATGATGGGTACGGCACGCTTGCCGGCGAAGAAGCCCAGATACTCTGGCAGCTGGATCTTGTAGAAACGGTTGAACGCCCAGGCAGCGATACCACCGGCCAGGATACCACCCAGCACGCCGGTTTCGATGGTTTCAACACCCATCACAGGAGCCATGACCTTCAGGGTAGCGGTCATGATGCCGTAGCCAACGATGGCTGACAGACCGGACACACCGTCGTTATTGGTAAAGCCGAGGGCCACACCCACTGCGAACAGCAGAGCCATCTGACCAAATACGGAACCACCAGCTTGCTCCATCAGTTGGGAGACAATTTCTGGCAACCAGCTGAAGTGGGCTGCACCCACCCCCAGCAGAATACCTGCGACTGGCAAGACTGATACTGGCAGCATCAGCGCCTTACCAACCTTTTGCAGATTAGAGAAAGCATTTTTGAACATTGTGTGCGCTCCTGAATGGATTGTCTTCCCTGAACGATCTATCTGGATGAAATAACCACTGATTCATCCAGATATCTTCGAGTCGGGCTTGTTTATTTTGACCATCAGAATATAACCCAGCGAGTCGTAAATTGCTGCTTTCGAAGAGGTCGGAATATTGAATTTGGAGGGAAGATCACAACTTGATTGGAGGCGGGGAAATCACATTAATATTAAATAATAATCTGCATTATCACTCTATTACAAAGATATATAAATTGCAGTTTCACATTGTATTTTAATAATGCCATATGCATCACCTAGAAACTAAATGTAACACAACGTAACCACATCGTTTTTATTTATTTCAGTTTACCGATTAAAAAGGCCTCCAACAAGGGAGGCCTTAATAAATATATCTGACCAGCAAAGGCTGGCATTACTCTATTTTTGCGAGCGTTTTACCGCATCGACGAACACCGCTTTAGCCTTGGTTGAACCGGCACGCTCGGCCTCGTTAACCAGCTTCATTGCCTTGTCGATATCGCCCGCCTTGACCGCTTTTTCGATCTGGCTCTGATAGAAGGCTTCGGTTTCACTCAGCATGGCCGGGGCGGGTTTGGCCGCGACAGTGGCTGTTGCAGTCGTCGTGACGGCTGCGGTCGCTATCCCGGCGACCTGCTGGCCTTGGCTCATGGCAACCTTGTCGGCATATTCGGGTTTGAATACCGCTTCAAGGCCGCTCCCCTGGGCCATATCTTTCACTTTGATCTGTACCAAACCCCACGGGGAGTGCGGGATCACCGGATCCTTGATGTCTGGCTCGACGGTACCATTAGCCCGGGCGAAGGCTTTTGATGGGTGCAGGATTGTGGTACTGCCAGAGAGCTGATCCGCTGGTGTATAGACGATCATGTATGTTTCGCTGGCCGGGTTGCCAGGCATGCTGCGGTCAACAAAGACACGCCCTTCGATGCGGTCGTTATCAAGCAAATGAGCAGGCTGATAACTGAATACCGACTCACCCAGTACGCGAGTCACCTTGAACTCGGCATCCAGCATAATGACCTTGGGCACCATCACGGTTTTGCTCACCTGTGATGCCAGGCTGATCGCCAGATTGCCGGTGTTGGTTGGCAGACGATAAGCCGCAAAGTAACTCATCCCCTCATCAAACCGAAAAGTGGGTTGCTTGCCATCAATGGCCAGCAAGGTCTCACCCTCAGGCAAGGAGGCATAGCTGAAATCTTTAAACGCCACACAGCAGCTTGAGGCCTTGGCCAGCGCTTGCTTGGCTTGATCTGCATCATTCAAGATCGAACCATGTTCTTGCAGAGGAACAACCATGTTTCCGGCACAACCGGTTAATAGCGCAGTGATTACGGCTGCAATAGACATCTTTACCCGTTTCATTTTTCTTATCTCCATAATCCGGTGGCCGTGATCCGGCGAAACAAAACTGCCCCCATAAGGGGGCAGTCACTAACTTAACTTAAACTTTTGCTTACCACCAAGCTTCTGCTTGAACACCAACTTGGTAGGTGTCTTTGGAGGTATTGCCTTCGAAGACTTTCTTGTCTTCGTCGTTAGCCAGGTAGGAGGCGAACACACGGATTTCCGGACGGGCCCAGAAGCTGGAGCCGGCAGACCAGGCTTGAGCCAGAGTCAGCTTGTAGCCAGCATCTTTGTCTTCGCTGCCATTGGTGGACTTGTTGTTGTCCTTGAAGTAGCCGCCTTCAAAGATGGTTTTGTTGAAGTCATCCCACTTGTACATCGGACGGATAACAGCAGACATGGTTTCGTACTTGTCGTTGCCATCCCACATTTCGTTGCCTACACCGTAGACCAGTTGGTGACCCATCTCCCAGGAGTTGCCCATCGGAACAACGCCCCAGTTGATGATACGGAAACCATCAGCACCATCTTTGGCTTCAGCACCGTACCAGGAACCATCACCGTAGAAAGCCATGTTTTTGGAATAGCCTTCGGTACCGTATTGCAGCACAGTCTTGTTAAAACCACCCAACACGCCTTGAGTCAGCTCAGCTGTCAACATGACACCATTTTTCGGGTCTTTTTTCAGCGCTTTCTGATCATTGGTTTCATTAACCAGTGCGTAATCTACACCCAATTCCAGAGAAGCTTCATTCCACAACGGGATGCCGGCATAACGCAGGTCCAGGGTGTTGACATTCAGATCTTCGTTCTTGGTATAAGTAGACTCTTCGATGTAATTACCAGTCTTATTACCATTGGCATCCAAAACATCTTTCTTGGTTACGCCGGTTTTGGTGTACTCACCGAATACATCTTTTGCACTGCGGTCGTTGCGAACCCAAGCGAAGGAGATCTTGCCAGGACCGGCCTGGATGCCTTCGATACCAGCGCCAGCGCCGGAGATGTTCCAGTAGTAGAAGTCGGAAATGTGGATGTCATGGCGTTGATAGTAACGCTTACCAGCCCACAGGGTTGCTTCAGGTGCAAAGTTCAGCAGGCCTTTAGCTTGTACGTTGAACTGACGCAGAGCGAAGTCGGAATCGCCATTGCACTGCTTGGCATCAAAGTTACAAACGGTACCGGTACCTTCCCAGTCATTGGAACCGTTGGAGGTCATGGCAAACATGGAGTCAACATAGAAAGTCTTGCCATCTTTGTTGAAGACTTCCTGACCCAGTTGTACTTCACCGTAGGTATCATTCTCGTTACCCAGACGGCCAACTTTATTGACGTTGTATTTCACCATGTCCCCGTCGCCGGAAACACCAACACCGGAACGCATATAACCGTGGAAATCTACGGCAAAGGCGGCTTGGGAAGCCAGGGCGGCAGTAACAGCTGCAGCAATCGGGAGCCACTTCATTTTCATTGTCATATTCCTTATTTCCCGCTGTGAGGAGTGTGATCCTGAATATTCAACTTCTTATCACCACGTAATCCTGTTGGTGATAACCGAGGTCGATTATAGGGAGCGTATTTCACGACAAATATGAAGCGACTCACAAAATGGCGACAAATCGCTCGGCAAGCAGCAAGCGCAACACAAGAAGACAAAAATACATAACAAACAGCAATAAAAAACCAAAAATAAGACAAAAAAAGCAAATACAACAAACTTGAAACCGTTATCAACAATTAATTCGCGATAGAACCAAAGTCGTTATTTTGCGTTCAGATGACAAAAACATGACTGAGATCGCTTTCAAGATTGAACTTTTATTTTGATGACGAGTCTGCGGGTCGCTTGAAACCATTACGACGCTGGCATGTAAAAAAGAGGAAATATCCCTCCGTTACAAAGAGAAATATGCTGGTTGCATGAGATGGTATTTGTGCAAATAACAATCCCCTGCCGGTTAAGGATCAGGGGATTGATATGGCTCTATTTCAGAGAATATTCAGGGCTGAATATCCCACTTTTGCAGCCAGGTGAGTGCCACCCGTTCGGGTTCATCGTGCACGGTGGCATCCAGCTCCAGCGGGGGAATCACTCGCGTGGCCCCCAGCTCTTGCAGCAGTCCGTCCAGCCGACGGCCCGCGCCACAAAAATGGTCATAGCTGCTGTCACCCATGGCAATCAGGGCATAACGCAGCCCCTTGAGCCAGGGTGCCTTGTCAGCCAGCTCGCTGGCAAAGGGCTGCAGATTGGGAGGAATATCCCCCTGCCCTGTGGTGGCACTGACCAGCAATAAAAAACGGCCGGGGTCGATGTCCGCCAGCCGTGCTTCTTCGTGCAAAGAACAGTGATGCCCCTTGCGTTCCAACTCATCTGCCAAGGTCTCGGCCACCAGCATGGCTGCGCCGTAGACACTCCCAACCACGATATCGATCTGCGCCATTCTCCCCTCCCTGCTTTAGTCACTTTTTTGAGCAACGCTCGTGAGCAACTCTATCAGCAAGCTGGCGTCAGATGCCACCCGTTCAGGGCCGAGGATCAGGCGCTTAGTAATCGCTCTCGCTGGCGGGCCAGCCCAGCTCGGCAAACAGGCGCAACACATCCTGACCGAGCGGCGCCTGGATCCGCATCGGCACCTTGAGCACCGGATGGGTAAAGCTCAGGGTGCGGGCCACCAGCAGCAGCCGTTCGCAGCCAAAGTGCTCGCGAAAGAAGCGGTTGTGACGGCCATCCCCGTGGGTGGTATCCCCGACGATGGGGTGGAACAGGTGATCCATATGGCGGCGCAGCTGATGCTTGCGGCCGGTCTTCGGGAACAATCTGACCAGACTGTAACGACTGGTGGGGTGCTTCTTGGAGACCGCGTGGGGCAGCTCGACCTGATGCAGGCGACGGAAGGTGGTGACGGCATCCTGCGCCGGACGATCCGGGTTGCTCATGGCATCGGCAATCTTGTCCAGCTGCTCCTTGAGGGGGTAGTCGATCACCCCCTGCTCGGGCGCCCAGCCCCGCACCAGCGCCAGATACTCCTTGTGCACCTGACGTTGGGTAAAGGCTTCGGTCAGTGCGCGGGCAATCACCGGATCGAGGGCAAACAGCAGCACGCCAGAGGTGGGCCGATCGAGGCGATGCACCGGATAGACATGGCGACCGCCGATGAGATCCCGGGTCATCTGCATGGCGAAGCGGGTCTCGGCCTTGTCGAGCCAACTGCGGTGCACCAGCAGACCGGACGGCTTGTTGACCGCCACCAGCCACTCATCCTGATAGAGCAGGGTCAGCTTCAGCTCACTCTCTTCTCGGGTTTGCTCTGGCATCATTGTTCGATCACTTTGCCGGAGAGCAGCAGGTCGAAGCGGGCGATCAGCCGCAGCAGGGCCGCCACCTCGGCCAGCTCCTCTTTGTAGACTTCGCTGGCCATGGGATAGAGGGAGACGCTGGTGGGCAACGGCGCCTGCAACATCACCAGCTGCTCCATGCGCGGTATCAGCACGAACTGCAGCCACTGATCAAAGCTCAGGGTATCGACACAAAAAGGCAGGGTGCTTGCCAGGGCTTCGTCACCGGGATGGTCAGCTTGCCAGCGCTCGAGGCGCTGCAACTCGGCGGTGAGTTCCCCCAACAGGCCAGCTACCAGCAAATATTGATTCATCTCGCTCTCTTCCTCATTGCCACAGATTGATCCGCTGATCCGACAGGGTCAGCCAGGATGCCGATAAATTCCGTCGCGCAGCACCGGCAGTTCAGCCGGGTCGTCGACATACACGGCAGCCAGCGCGGCCTGCCGCCGTTAAAAAAGGGCGATACTATACACCTCCCCCCGCATGGCTGCCATGTTGATATCTGCCGCAACGCGTGTCTGCTGCCACTGGCTATCCTCGGCAAGGGCCTTATAATCGGCCCGCATCACCATTAGCCGGATCTCACCATGTCTGCGACGCCTACTGCCATCAATACCTTGACCGAATTTCTGACTCAGGCTGGCACCCAGTTCCAGCTGTTTGACATGGGCCGCCAGGTGCGGCCACTGGCAAGCGATACCTTTGTCCGCATCGAACAGCAGCAGGAGCCCTACCCCTGGCCGCTGCAACAGCACGCCTGGCTGGGCGTTCACTTCTTCCAGCCGAGCGAGTCTCGCCACTACCTCTGGTTCCTCAAATTTGCCCTCGATGAGCGCGGCCTGCTGATGTCAAACGGTCCCAAGCTGTTCATGGATCAGGTGGTGGAGACCCTGGGCTACAAGCTCACCGGCGATCTGGATGAGGAAAAAGCCCAGCGCTTGGCTGACAATCCCTACACCTTCCGCCCGGCGGAGGCCAAAATGGCCAGTCTGCACGCCAAGCTGGCGCGCCAGCTGGAGCAGCCCCCTTCCGCCTATTACGATGCCCTCTGCCACTATCTGGCCGCCCCCAACAACACCGGTTGGCAGACGCTGGGGCTGCAGGGCTTTGCCGATCTGGCCGAACGGCTGCATGATGAGCGCAATCTGGCGCTGGTTTGCAAGGCGCTGCCCAAACTGCCGCAAGAGCCGCTCTACGCCCTCTGCCAGAGCCTTGAAAACGCCCCGCTGCCACCGGCAGTACAAGGGGCCTTGCTCGAGCGGATCGGCAAGGAGCAGGAGTGCGCCGCCCCCAACCCTGAGACCCTGGCCTACCTCTGCCGCGCCATGGCCTCCTGCCCCGGCAGCGCGCTGCGCAGCAACAAGCTGCTGACCCTGCTGCAAACCCAGCCGAGCCCGGCACTGCTGCTCGCCATCGCTGGCCGACTCTGGCCCGATCTGAAGGATGCCAGACTGCTCGGCGACTATCTGGAACAGCTCGCCCTGCAACCGACCCAGTTCTTCAATCAGGTTTTTGCCGAGTTGGTCACTTTACCGGCCCTGCGCAATGATATGCTGGCCAGACTGCGCGACCCCGACCGCAGCGAGGCGCTGGGCAAAGCCATCGGCCGTCTGTTTGCCTCGGCCTGATCCCTCGCCTCACCCTCACGCCACGAGACAACACGGCGGGAAATAGAAAAGGAGATCGGGAGTGCCGAGCAGGACTCCCGGTTATCGACATCACGATAAGGAAGCCCGCCTATGGGAGAGATGCTCGGAATTCTGTTGCTGATTGCCGTTGCCGGCCTGTTCTGGCTGCAACGCCAACAGGCAGAAGTGGCTTGGCAATATATGCGCCGCTACTGCCAGCACCATGATCTGCAACTGCTGTCGCTGGCTCGCCATCGGCGGGAGCTGGCGCGTCATCCCCTGCGGCTGCTGACCCACTATCAGTTTGAATTCTCCAGCGACGGCGAGAGCCACTATCAGGGCACCCTCAAGATGCAGGGGCTGCACGTCGTGGGCGTCGATCTGCCACCCCATCGCATGCCTGCCATCTGAATATCGCCATCTAACGCTTGTCATCTGACTGTCCCTGCCACGGCAGGGACACTGATCTCTCCCCCCTGTACCTGATACAACCTGACCGCTCAATCGTGACGGGATCGGACCTTGGCCTCCGGGGGCCACTGGGGGCGATAGCGCGCCGCTGATGAGGAGCCCCAGCTCGGTATAAGTTAAAATGTGGGCATTTGGCCAAACACCATAAATTATATTTATAGTGACCTGCAGACCTGCCAGACACCGCTCTCACCTGCTATCCAGCCTCAATCGCACCGCTTCCCCGCTGACGATAAAACCCCGACCGGACAAGGGGAGATGCCTGTCTATAATCTCAGGGATACGTAAAGGGAGAGACGAGATGGAACCCCTTGTCCACGATCTGCCAGCCCTGTTTGCCCAACTCGGAATGGCCAACGATGAGCTGAGCCTGCACCGCTTTGTGCACGACCATCACCTCGACAATGAAACCCTGTTGCCGGAGGCCAGTTTCTGGAGCGCCACCCAGGCCAGCTTTTTGCGCGACGCCCTGTGGCACGACTCCGACTGGTGCGAGGCGATCGACCTGCTCGATGTGATGTTGCGCCAGCCCCGCTGAGCTGCCCGCCCCTTTCCTCCCCTGCCGGCTTTGGTTAAGATCCCGCCCCGATATCGATCCCCCTTCTCATCCAGAGCATGCTTATGTCCGCCCACGAGATCATCCGAATTGCCAACGAGCTGGCCGCCAAGGGCCTGACGCCCACCACCGCCATGATCAAGGCCCGCCTCACCCAGCCGGTGCCGATGGCCGAGCTGCTGAAAGTGCTGAGCCAGTGGAAGCAGCAGCCCGTCGCGACCGCCGAGAGCGAGAGCCTGCCGGAGGCGGCGCCCCAGCCAGCGCCAGCGCTCACCCTGCAGCAACTCGCCGATCAGCTCGCACGCATCGAACAGAAGGTGGATCGGCTGACCGACCTGCTCATCCAGCAGGGGAAAAACTGAGCCATGTATATCGTCGAACTCTGCTTTGAGTGTTACCGCGACACCTCCCTCGGTGAAGCCGAGCGGGCCATCGTCAACTACCTCGACATGCTGCGCTATCAGGGCCAGATCCTCGGGCGGGAGTTCCCCACCAGCATGCACGAGGGCTATTTCGTCAGCCGGGTGGTCTGCCCGGAGCAGGATAGCCTGCACCCGGACAACCAGAGCGATCAGGTCAAACTGGCCGAACAGCAGCTCAATCAGGCCGGGCTGCTGGCACCGAAACTGCAGTTGCAGGGGGCGGATTTACTCTCTGACAGCACCGACCCTTGCGGCGAGCTGGGTGAGCGGCCGAGCTGGATGCTGCTTTACACCAGCTTTTTGCACACCTGCTCGCCGCTGCGCTGTGGCGACCACTTTGCCCCCATTCCGCTCTACCAACTGCCCGCCGTCGCCAATGGCGATCAGAAGCAGATCATCAAGTGGCAGGAGGATTGGGAGGCGTGCGATCAGTTGCAGATGAACGGCTCCATCGCCGAACATGCGGCGCTGCACGAAATCGGCGAGGTGGGCAGCCGCCTCTACCGGCGTGGCAGCGATCTGGCCAAACGGCTGGAAGTGCTGAGCGGCATCCCCACCTACTACTACCTCTACCGGGTGGGCGGGCTGAGCGCCGCCGAGGAGAAGGCGCGCCCCTGCCCCAGCTGTGGCGGTGAGTGGGCGCTGGCTGCGCCGCTGCACGAGATCTTCGACTTCAAGTGCGACAGCTGCCGACTGGTCTCCAACCTCTCTTGGGATTTCAAGGATTGAGCCTTCACTTGAAGGCTGCTTTCGCTAATTGAGATGGCAAATGTCCGATTACGCTTCGCTAATCGAACCTACCCCTTGCTCTCAACTCCTGCTGGATGGGGAGCTTATTGCGGCAATGTCTCCAGCCGTTCCAGAAACGCCGGCAGGGAGGGCGCCAGCGGCAAACGGCGGCCGGAGTCGAGCCACTCCAGCCACACCTGACCACTCTCGTTATCCAGCGAGATGAGCGTCATCTCGTTGCGGGTGGTGGCAATAAAGATGGAGGGGGTTCGCTTGAGCTTGCGCAGCATCAGCAGATGGCCGATGAGGTTCTCCCTGAGCAGGTCGAGATCCGCCTCGTTCCAAGGCAAGATCAGTTCAAGGCGCAGCCCCTTGAAGAGACAGGGGATGGGGCGGCTGAACCAGTGACCAAACAGGGCGATGGCACTGGGATGAATCGTCAGCTCGAGGGCATCGGCCATGGCCGCAAAATCGGCAGGCTCGGGACGATGGTGAGGACGCCAGGCCACCCGACCATCGGCGGGCTCACCAAGCTGGCACGGGGAACGCCAGTCCGCCTCCCATTCGCACAGGGGCAGGCCTCGTCTGGCCTCGCCATCCCGTTGCCAGCGGGCAAAAAAATGCTCCAGAGCAGACAAAACTTGATCCGACATCGAAAATCCCCACAATTGCTGGCAAAGTCCGCTATTGCACCACCAAACCCGGTGACAGACAAGGTTGCCAGCCGACCTTGCGACCCAAGACACCGACCGGGTGACTCCCAAGCCAAACGGCTGCAAACCTCTGGCCGTGCAATAACCCGGTTCATTCCACTCATCATGAGTACATTACGTGAGCAAACCTGTGAGCAAACAAGAGAGATATGCCGGGGCTAGTGCCCTGACCGGCCTGAGCCTTGGCCAGCAATCCGATTACATCAGCCAGTACACCCCTTCCCTGCTGCAACCGGTTCCCCGCAGCCTGAACCGGGATGACCTCCAGCTGGGCGATAACCTCCCCTTTACCGGTTGCGATGTCTGGACCCTCTACGAACTCTCCTGGCTCAACGCCAAGGGCAAGCCGATGGTAGCCGTTGGTGAGGTGACCATTCCGGCCACCAGTGCGAACCTGATCGAATCCAAATCCTTCAAGCTCTACCTCAACTCGTTCAACCAGACCCGCTGCGACTCCATCGAGGCGGTGGCCGCCATGCTGACCCAGGATCTGAGCGCCTGCGCTGGCGAAACCGTCAAGGTCACCCTGTTCTCCCTCGACCAGGCGCCGCACCAGATTGCCCTGCTGCCCGGCGAGTGCATCGACGAGCAGGATATCGACGTTGATCACTACGAATTTGATGCCACCCTGCTGCAAGGGGCTGCTGGCAGCGAGCAAGTAGAAGAGACCCTGCACAGCCACCTGCTCAAATCCAACTGTCTGGTCACCAGCCAGCCGGATTGGGGATCCGTGGTGATCCGCTACAAGGGGCCCAAGCTCGATCGGGAGAAGCTGCTGCGCTACCTCATCTCGTTCCGCCAGCACAACGAGTTCCACGAGCAGTGCATCGAGCGCATCTTTATCGACCTCAAGCACTTCTGCCAGCCTGAGCAGTTGACCGTCTATGCCCGCTATACCCGCCGCGGCGGCCTCGACATCAACCCGTTCCGTTCCGATTTCGAGGCTGTGCCCGCCAACCTGCGCCTGATCCGGCAGTAAGCAAAGAAGCGGCTAAAGGGTGGGGCACAATAGCAGCCCCACCATCAACAATCTCGCCCCCCCCATGCACGCAGCACGTCCATGCCGGAAAGGGCGTCGGATAACCCATCTTCTCTCAAGCCAGAGAGCCCTCAGTAAACGCTGGACTCGCAGGGGGAGGCTTGGATAACATGCCTTCACCTCTGCGCTGTCCTTAATCCAATGAATCAACTGTTTTTTCTGGCCATGATGATGTCCTCCCTGTCAGCTCCGAATCTGGATCTGGACAAGGAGCAACTCTCTATCGATCTGCAACAAGCTCAATCGCTGGTACTGACCGATCCTGCCAGATGTGTCCAGATCACCTCTGCTTTTCTGACGCGCGCGGCCAATAATCCCCAGCAAATCATCAGCAATCGCCAGGAGTTCGGTTATCGCGAACCCATTCTGAGTTACAGCACGGTGGCCCAGACCATAGGTGCGCACCTGCTCAAAGGGGAGTGTCTGCTGCAGTTGGGGCAGTATCAGCCCGCCCAGCAAGCACTCGACAAGGCGATGGCGCTGGCAGACAAAGAGCAGCAACCCGAGCTCAAGGCTCACGGACTCTATCTCAAGATCCGCAGTCAGGGGCTCAGACCCGACGGCCAAAACAGCAGCCGTACCCTGCTGGAACAGCTGGCAACCCAGCTGGCGCTCCCGGGTCTCAAGCAGAGTCAGTTGCAAATCTATAGCCGCCTGCAACACACCAGTTATGACATCGAAAATCAGCACTTTGACGATGCCAAGGCCCATCTGGCCGATGCACGGATCTGGGCAGCCAAAGCCGCCAATCCCCTTGCCAGTGCCTGGGTCAGCGCCATCAGCGGTGACCTTTACCGCGCCTTGCAACAGCCACAGCTGGCGCTGGGGGAGTATATCGATGCCCAGCAGCAGGCAAAAAGCCTCAACGACCCACTCTTTCTCGGCCTGCTGTCGAACCAGATAGTCAAACTCTATCAACAGGAGCAGGAGCCCCAGAAAGCGCTGCAATATGCCAATGAGGCGGCCAACTACTTCCACTCCATCGGCAACCCCGCCCTGCTCTGTGATTCCCTGATGGTGCTGGCGCGGCTCAACCGTGATCAGGGCGACCTCAACATGGCGCTGGTCTACTTCTTCAACGCGCTGGATCTGCTCAATGACGAGAGCAGCCGGCCACAGGCCTCCCTGCTCAAGTACGAGATCGGCAAGACCTACCTGCAAAGTGGCAATCTCTCGCTGGCCAGCAACTACCTCAATGCCGCGCGCCAATCCCATGAGCTGAACGATGCCAAAGAGCCGCTGATCGACACCCTGCTGCTGCTCGGCGAGCTCTATCTCCAGAAGCAGGAGGCGGCCATCGCCATCCTGCAGCTGGAAAATGCCCGGGCACTGGCCAACCAGATTGGCGATACCCGCCGTCAGTACGAGGTATTCCGCCTGCTCTCGCTGGCGTATGAACAAAAAGGGTACCTGCGCCAGGCGCTCGACAGTTACAAACGCTTCCACCGTCTGGGGGAGGAGGTCCGGCAGCAGGAGATCGCTCAGGAGCAGGCGGCAATCCGCGACAACTATGTCCAGGTCGAGCGGGTGCAGCATATCAAGGAGCTGGAGCAGCGGCTCAGCAACAGCAAGCACCAGCAGGAGCGCTATCTCTGGTCGAGCATCACCACCAGCCTGCTGCTGGCGCTCTTTATCTATCTCTTCTTCACCCTCTGGCTCAAGTTGCGCACCGCCCGCCTGCAACTCAAGCGCACCGGTGAAGCCCTGCTGATCGAGCCCCGCTCCGGGCTGGCTAACTGGCAGCGGTTGATGAACCGCTGGCCGCGGGAGATGGCAAAACGTCAGCTGAAATCGGATCGCTGGTATCTCAGTGAACAACCCACCAGCGAATTTGATGACAAGCTGCACTACCTGCTGTTCCGGGTGCCCTTTTTGGTCAACACGCTGGAACGCCACGGTTATCAGGCCAGCAGCGATATCGAACAGGCTTTCGGCACCTATATCGATACCCTGACCCCGCAGGATGGCCGGATCTATGACTTGCGTGAAGGGCACATGCTCTATGTGGTGCCGCAACGCCACGTCACCAACCTGCATCAACTCGCAGGCGATCTGCTGACCGCCATCGCCGCATTCCCCTGCGCCTATCCGCTGGATCGCCGGATCAGCCTCGGGATTGTCAGTCACCCCTTCCTGCCCAAGGCGGCGACCGCGCTCGATCACAATGGCCTGTTTGACCTCTGCTATCTCGCCCTGTCGGGAGCCATTCAGCTCAGTGAAAAATGCCAGCAAAACGCCTGGCTGGAGCTCGCTGCGATCGATTGCCAACAAGCGGCATTTTTTAATGGGGATGTGTGGCAATGCGGCCTGATGGCAATTGACAAGGGGCTGGTAAAAGTCAATTCTTCTCATGAAAAGCAATGGGTTAATTGGCACAGCCTTGCAAGGATGCAAGTCGCGGATGACCAGTAGGCAATGTAGATAACAGACGAGGTTCGAAACCCGGTTCGACCACTGTTGCTATCCAACACCAAAAACAATAATGAGAACAGGGCGACCTGATAATGAATGACATCGCTGCCGTAGCAGGACAATTGGCAAGACTCAGGGAATCCCTTCAGCAGAAACAGCTGGAACTCGACGGTGTGCTCTCGTTCTCCGATGCAGAGCGTGCCCGCGGCATCCAGTTCATCAACAAATTGATGCTCTCCTGCCGCGGCTTTGACCGTGAGCTGGACAATCGTTTCGCCAAACTCAAGCAGAAACTGGATAACAATCCCGCATTCACCTCGCTGGATGCCGACCTGCTGGCCATTGAAAAACTGCTGCAGCAACACAGCAACGCCCTGGAAGAGTCGATAACCCTCACCCAGACTGCCATCGATCTTGGCTCCAAACAGCTGAAAACCATCAAGGGTTTCCCGGAAGAGACCCGCAAATCCCTCAAGGAATTTCTGGCCAGCCCAAGCGGTTACGGCATTGCCGATCACCAGAAAAAGGTGATCAAGCTGCTGGAGTTCTACCAGCAGGCGATCAAGATCCAGCTGCTACCAAGCCAGCCCCTGCTGGCGCAGCCAGGTGTCCCACCGCAAGATGGCAACCCCGCGGACAACGATGCTCAACCCGATGCTGACCCGTTTGATCTGAAGGATCACGCCCGCATTGCCGATGATCTGCAGCGGCTCATCACCGAACTCGATTTTGCCGGCGCCATCGGCGAAAGCCTGAGCGACATTCGCCGCCAATTGCTGATCGAGCTCAACCCGGCCATGCTGGCGGAAACCTGTCTGCAGGTGATCGAGCTCATCATCGAGGGCACCCGCGAGGAGCGCAAAGCCTCCCGCGCCTTCCTTAGCTCCCTCAACGAGAGCCTGTCAGCGGTGCATATCGGGTTTACCGAATCCCTCGATGAGGGGCGCGCGCTGCAAAACGAAACCAGAGAGACCCGCGAGGCGCTGGTCAACGAGCTGCAGGCCATCGATCACTCCCTGGCCAGCCACAACTCCCTCGATGCACTCAAGCGAGCCATCTCCAGCCATATGGGCGCCATCAACCTGCTGCTGCAAGAGCGTGACAGCACGGCGGCGCGGGAGCGCCACCTGCTCACCCGCCTCTCCACCATGGAGTCCAAGCTGCGCTTGATGAAGGAGGAGACCGCCGAATACAAGAAGCGGCTGACCATTCAAAAGCACAAGCTGTTCCTCGACAGCCTGACCCAGGTACACAACCGCGCCGCCCTCGACGAACGGCTGGAGCAGGAGTACAAGCGTTGGCTTCGCTATCGTACCCCGCTCTGCATGGCGATCATCGACATCGATCACTTCAAGAACATCAATGACAACTACGGCCATATGGCGGGTGACAAGGCGCTGAAAGTGGTCGCCAAGGCGCTGCAGAGTGCGCTGCGTGACACTGATTTCATCGCCCGTTTCGGCGGCGAGGAGTTTGTGGTGCTGCTGCCCAACATCAACCCGGAGAAGTTCCAGAAGCCGCTGGAGACCCTGCGTCAGACCATCAAGAGCATCCCGTTCCGTTTTCGCGATGCCAAGGTGGAGATCACCATCTCCATCGGTGCGACCCTGTTCAAAGAAGGGGACAGCCCCACCGATGTGTTCGAACGGGCGGACAAGGCACTCTACCAAGCCAAGAACACCGGCCGGGATCAAGTGACACTGGCCTGACTAGCGGCGAAAAAAACAGCGAACAGTCGCGCCCCTATTTCCCTCCCCCCTCTGTTACCACTACTATCGATCTCAGGGGATGCAACATGGCGTCCCCTTTTCTCCCCAGGGAAAAACACAACGATAACAAGTGAGTAAAGGGGAACCTATGATTACGCATATCAATCCCGTCGGCAGCATGGATTTGCTGTCACAGCTCGAGGTGGATCGCCTCAAGCAGACTGCCTCCAGCGATATCTATCAACTGTTTCGCAACTGCTCGCTGGCAGTGCTCAACTCAGGTAGCCATACCGACAGCTCCAAGGAGATCCTGGAGCGCTTCAAATCGTTTGATATTCATGTGATCCGGCGCGAGCGCGGGGTCAAGCTGGAACTGTTCAATGCCCCCGAGCATGCCTTCGTCGATGGCGAGATCATCCGCGGCATTCAGGAGCACCTCTTCTCGGTGCTGCGCGACATTCTCTATGTCTCCAATCAGCTCGAGTCCAACCGCCAGGTCAATCTGACCAACTCGACACACATCTCCAACGTGGTGTTCGCCATCCTGCGCAACGCCAAGGTGATCCTGCCCGGCGCCGATCCCAACCTGATCGTCTGCTGGGGTGGCCACTCCATCAACGCGATCGAGTACCAGTACACCCGCGCCGTGGGCAGCGAACTGGGCTTGCGCGAGCTGAACATCTGTACCGGCTGTGGTCCGGGCGCTATGGAGGGGCCGATGAAGGGGGCCGCCGTCGGCCATGCCAAACAGCGGGTACGAAACGGGCGCTATATTGGCCTCACCGAACCCTCCATCATCGCCGCCGAACCGCCCAACCCCATCGTCAACGAGCTGGTGATACTGCCGGATATCGAGAAGCGGCTGGAAGCCTTCGTGCGTCTGGGCCACGGCATCATCATCTTCCCGGGCGGGGTCGGCACCGCCGAAGAGCTGCTCTATCTGCTCGGCATCATGATGCACCCGGCCAACGAGCGGCAACCGATGCCCATCATTCTGACCGGTCCGAAAGAGAGTGCCGACTACTTCCGCGCCATCGATGACTTTATCAAGGCGACCCTGGGCGAGCCCGCCACCCGTCTCTACCGGATCATCGTCGGTGATGCACCGGAAGTAGCCCGGGTGATGAAAGAGGCGATGCCGAAAATTCGCGAATATCGCAAATCAGTCGGCGATGCTTACTCCTTCAACTGGTCGCTCAAGATTGAGCCGGAGTTCCAGCTCCCCTTCGAGCCGGATCACGCCAACATGGCCAGTCTGGATCTGCACCGCAACCAGCCGCCGCAACTGCTCGCGGCCAACCTGCGTCGTGCCTTCTCCGGCATCGTGGCTGGCAACGTCAAGGAAGGGGGCATTCGCGCCATCGAGAAGAAGGGCCCCTTCAAGTTGCACGGCGACAAAGAGCTGATGCACCTGATGGACAAACTGCTGGAGAGCTTCGTCAAGCAGCAGCGGATGAAGCTGCCGGGCAGCCAGTATGTTCCCTGCTACGAAATCGTGCGCTAACGCACGGAGGGTAAAATAATCGACAGAGGGGCGCATCGGCGCCCCTCTTTATTGGCTCTATCCTTCCCTTGATGCCATCAATCCCCCATCAGGCGAGCGGTTTGTTACAATGGGGCGTCCCGACCGCCAAGAGTGCCCCATGTCAACTATCCGGCCACACCTGCTCATCATCGATGCCCTCAACCTCATTCGCCGTCTGCACGCGGTACAGGCCCAGCAGGCACTGACCCCTGCCCAGGCGCTGGTTGCCACCCGTGCCAACCTCATCAATACCTGCCGCAAGCTGCTGGCCAATAGCGAACCGACCCATGTCATCGCCGTGTTTGATGGTGAGGTGCACAGTTGGCGCAAAGAGGTCTATCCGGCCTACAAGGAGGGGCGCACCCCCATGCCCCCCGAGCTGCGTGAGGGGCTGGCGACCCTGCAGGATGCCTTCTGGGAGTGCGGTGTCGATGCCCTGCTCTCCGAGACCGATGAAGCGGATGATCTCATCGCCACCCTCGCCAGCGGCATCGCCAGCCACGGCCATCAGGCGACCATCATCTCCACCGACAAGGGGTTCTGCCAGCTCATCTGCCCGCAGATCCAAATCCGCGACTATTTCAACAAACGCTGGCTGGATGCGGCCTTCGTCCAGCAGCAATATGGGGTAACCCCCGCGCAGCTGGTCGACTTCTGGGCTCTGACCGGCATCGGTGGCTCCAACATCAAGGGGGTACCCGGCATCGGCCCCAAGACCGCCACCCAGCTGCTGCTGCAGTATGACCATCTGGCAGCCATGCTAGAGGCCTGCCAGCAAGAGGATGCTGCCAAACCATTGCTAAAGCTGCGCCAGCATCGGGATGATGCCTTGCTGGCCCAGCGGCTGGTGCGCTTGCAGCAGGATATTCCGCTGGGATTCAACCTGCGGGACATCCGTTACCCACCCCAGCCGGAATAAATGGCCGAACAAAAATACAGGCAAGGGCGCGAACCATGACGAGACTCACCCTCGCTGTTGATGAAAATGAGTAGAATGTAAAGGAATGTGGTCGGTTTGCTGAGTAAATGCTATAAAGCAGCCCCATCCTCCCCTATACCCTGGAAGTGGAACCCTCTCATGTCCAAAAGAAAAATTACCGTGATCCCCGGCGACGGCATCGGCCCCAGCATCATCGAATCCGCCATTCAGATCCTGACCCACGCAGGCTGCGACTTTGAATACGAATATGCCGATGCAGGTCTGGTTGCCCTCGAAAAACATGGCGAGCTGCTGCCCCAGGCCACCCTGGATCTGATTGAGAAGAACAAGGTGAGCCTCAAAGGGCCATTGACCACGCCGGTCGGCGGCGGTTTTACCTCCATCAACGTCTCCCTGCGCAAGAAGTTCAACCTCTACGCCAACGTACGTCCGGTTATCTCCTTCAAGGGCACCAAGAGCCGTTACGAGAACATCGACATCATCACGGTGCGTGAAAACACCGAAGGGATGTACTCGGGTGCCGGCCAGAAGCGCAGCGATGACAACAAGAGCGCCGAGGCGATGAGCATCATCACCCGCGAAGGAGCCGAGCGCATCGTCAAGTTTGCTTTCGAGCTGGCCCGTCAGGAGGGTCGCAAGAAGGTCACCATCATCCACAAGGCGAACATCCTCAAATCGACCTCAGGCCTGTTCCTCGAAGTGGCCCGGGAAATCGCCAGCCACTACCCGGATATCCAGAGCGAAGAGATGATCGTCGATGCCGCCTGCATGAATCTGGTGATGTATCCGGAGCGCTTCGATGTGATGGTCACCACCAACCTGTTTGGCGACATTCTGTCGGATCTCTGTGCCGGTCTGGTTGGGGGTCTCGGCATGGCACCGGGTGCCAACATCGGCGATGGCGCGGCCATTTTCGAAGCGGTACATGGCTCCGCCCCCGACATCGCGGGCAAGAACATTGCCAACCCCACCTCGGTGATCCTTGCCTCCATCCAGATGCTGGAGTACCTCGGCATGCAGGATAAAGCAGAGCGGATCCGCGAGGCGGTCCGTGACACTATTGAATCCGGTGATCGGGTCACCCGCGATCTGGGCGGCAGCGCCTCCACCAGCGAATTCACCCAGGCCATCATCGATCGGCTATGAGTTAATCCATTGATTTAAAAAGGGAGCTTCGGCTCCCTTTTTATATTTCTGAAGACTTTCCCACTTTGTGCAGTGCAACTATGTTGTATAGACAAGGATAACAAGGAGAGTTGTTCATGAACGGGAGTTGGCGCTATCTGGTTCCAGTCTGTCTGCTGCTGAGCAACGCGGCTGGCGCATTCGAACTGTCTCAACCGAATCAAACGGCCAGGCTGCCACTGGAAGAGCAGCGCACGGCCACCGAGGTCTGGCGTTCTACTCTGGATACCAACGACCTGCTGAAGGCACCGCGACCTCTCTCGTTCGGGATCGAAGTCACCACCGACAACTATGGCAATCAGAAGGTCACCTCCTACCAGCAACTTAATCTGACCCCGGAAAAGAGCGTCAGCCTCTCGTTTGATCGCTACAAACCCAGAGTCAAATTCCGGGCTGGCAGCCTGAATACCGCCATCAAATTGAGAGGCGATGGCGTGAAGCTGCAGTTCAATCCGGTCGATAAAACCATTCCGTTGGAGATCGAGATCAAGGTGACCGATGACGAGTCATCCCTGCGCGTCGATTACCGTTTCTGATTTTTCGAGCCACCGAATAGCAAAAGACCGACAGGTTGCCCTGTCGGTCTTGGCATTTATCGTGCGGGTTGAGCGCTTACATCACGCCTTGGGCTCGAGTTTGGAGACCCAGTACTTGTTGTAAACATGCACGGTGATCTCTTCACGATCGTGATAGAGCTGCTTGGCCTGGATCACGAACGCGTTGTCGATCTCCTTGAGCATCTCGCGCAATACCTCGATGTTGTGCACCGATTCGGCATAACGCTTCTTCATCGGCAGCTTGAGGTTGAACATCGCCTCCTGGCAGTCGCTCTCACGGAACCAATCCGCAATCATGTGAACGACCCGCGCCGGTTTATCGACCATGTCGCACACCAGCCAGTAGGTGTTCTTCTTGCTCGGACGCCAGACAAAACCGTCATCCCGGATATGCTTGACCTGACCGGTATCCATCAAGGATTGGGCCATCATGCCGTTGTCGACCGCCGTCACCATCATGCCACGACGCACCAGCTGATAGGTCCAGCCACCCGGGCAGGCGCCCAGATCCACCGCCTTCAAGCCAGAACAGAGACGCACATCCCACTCTTCTCGCGGTACGAACACGTAAAACGCCTCTTCCAGCTTGAGGCTGGAGCGGCTCGGTGCATCGGCCGGGAAGCGCAGACGCGGGATCCCCATGTGGAATCCGGAGTTATTGAACGAGTAGGAGTAACCCAGCAGCACGTGATCATTGGCCATGAAGAAGGCGTGGAACACCGGACGGTTCGGCGTCTCCTTCTTGGTCAGTATCTCGTTGCTGCGCAGCGCCTGACGAAGCGGCACGGTGAACTTGCGGCAGAAGGCCGACAGCTCTTTCGCTTCGTTGGTATCCGCAGTCTCGACCCGCAGATCGCCACAAATGGTGTATTCGCGAACAGCGTCGATGATGGGGGAGATCCTGTCCGCGACATCCAGATCCTTCAGCTCGTGGGTGACCACCAGCATCTGACGGATAAAGATAAGCTCCCGGAACGGCAGCTTGCGAGCCAGCAGGTCCGCCTGCTCCTCGTCATACAGCTCGAATATCACATAACCGCTGTCGTCCTTGACCCGGGCGAAACCGTAGCACTGCATGTTACCGGCACGCTCGGTGATCTCTGCAGCCGCCTCTTTCTCAAAACCGGGGCGGCAATAAAGCAGCAGATTATTCATTTTTTCCTCCAAGACGACAGCCGGCCCAGATCAGAGCCGCCCATCCCAACATAAAACAGAGGCCACCGGCCGGGGTAATCAGCCCCAACCCCTTGCTGCCAAGCAGCACCATGGCGTAAATACTGCCGGAGAATCCGATGATCCCCAGCACAAATGCGCTGCCAGCGAAGGTGATCACCTTGCTGCGCACACCACACCAGCCCAAAACCAGCAGGGCCAATGCGTGAAAAAACTGATATTGCACGGCGGTATTGAACGCCGCCAGACGCTCGGGCGTAATGCCGGTCGCCGCCAATCCATGAGCGCCATAAGCCCCCAGCATGGTGGCCGTCAACCCGAAGAGACCGGCCAGTATCAGCCAATGTCGATGGATCTGCATCCTCACTCTCCCTCTCTCATCACGGCTGGCAACCAGGCCAACCCCCTCTTGCTATCCGTGCCGGGCGACAAAATGCCTGATGGCAGCCGCCCCATGCTGCATATTCTCCTGCTCACTCACACCACTGGCTTTACGCGGTTTGAAACCATGATCACCATCGGTCAACCAATGGACCGATACGGCGGGTGAGAAGGGGAAATCGGCCAGTTCGGCGCGACTACCGAAGGTGTCGCGCTCCCCCTGCAACAGCAGGGTTGGCACTGCAATATGCTTGAGTACCTCGCCTCGCCAACTGTCGGGCTTGGCCGGAGGGTGGAAAGGATACCCGAGAATGAGCAATCCTGCAGCATTCATCTCACCCTCACCTTCACGATACAGCTCCGCCGCCATCCGCCCCCCCATCGACTTGCCCGCCAGAAACAGCCGTGGATGGGCAAACTCACGGATCATGTCGTGCCAATGGGCAAGCAACACAGGCGCTCTGTCCGGCGGACGGCGCTTGCCATCCTGTGCTCGCTTGGTCATGTAGGGAAAGTTGAAACGCACCACTTCGATGTCGGAGCCAGCCAGCAGGCGTGAGAGCTCGGCAAGAAAAGCGTGATCCATCCCCGCGCCCGCACCGTGGGCCAGCAAAATGCGAACGGGGGCATCAACTGCCCCCTCGCGGATCACATCAGCCATCGGCGAGCCTTGCCCTGCGACGCGCCTCTTCCTGCTCCACCAGCTCCAGCATCCAGTCGCGGAAGGCAACGATCTTGCCCTGATCAGACTGTTGCTCCTGGCATACCAAATAGAAGGCATTTTTGCTCACCAGCACCTGCTCGAACGGGCAGATGAGGCGACCGGCTTCAATTTCGGGTTGCGCCAGCACGCTGTGACCCAGAGCCACCCCCTGACCGTGGATCGCCGCCTGGATCACCATGGTGGAGTGGCTGAAGATGGGACCCTGATTGACGTTGGGTGCATCAATATCAAGCTGGCGGAACCAGGCCTTCCAGTCGCGGCGGGAGGTATCGTGCAGCAGGGTATGAAGAGTCAAATCTTGCGGGGTACGCAGCGGTTTGGGCCCGGTCAGCAGCAAGGGGGAGCAGACCGGGATCAAGTATTCGGTATGCAGCTTGTCGCAACGCAGACCCGGCCAGTTGCCGCGCCCGTAATAGATGGCCACATCCACATCGTCGGTAAGCGACCCTTCGTCGAGATCGACCGCCTTGATCCGCACGTCGATATCGGGGTGGCGTTCGCTGAACTTGACCAGCCGCGGCACCAGCCACTGGATGGCGAAACTCGGCTGCAGACTGACGGTCAACGCCCCCTTGGCACTGCGGGCCAGCAACTTGTCGGTCGCCTCAGAGATGGAGGCAAAGATGTCCTTGATATCCAGGAAATAGCCCTGCCCCTCTTCGGTCAGCAACAAGGAGCGGTTTTTACGGCGGAACAGCTTGATGCCAAGATACTCCTCCAGCGCCTTGATCTGGTGACTGATGGCAGCCTGAGTGACAAACAACTCTTCTGCTGCGCGGGTAAAGCTTAAGTGGCGAGCCGCTGCTTCAAACGCCTTGAGGGCATTGAGCGGAGGTAAACGACGAGACATGACACCAGCCGACGATGAGTTTTTCTAATGGGGCGCATTATAATTTGTCGGTTGCGGGTCGACCAGTGAATAAACATAATTCGCCCGGCAATCAGTTGTCATATGGCTCACATTTTCTACTACATGTTGGTTTACATGTGTTTTTCGTGAGTCTTTCGACTGTGATTGTGGTGTTGTGTTTCTTCCTCTGCGGGAAGAGGGGCTCAAATCTGGTCGATTTGACCCAGTCTGTCATCTGAATGTGTTTGGCGCCTCCAGCTGGATGGCGCCTTTTTTCATCCCGTTACACCTTGAACTTGCCCACCAGTTGCTGCTGTTTGTCAGCCAGCGCAGAGAGTTCGCGACCATTTTCAGCGGACGTCGCCGCTTCAACCCGAATGGTGTGGCTTACTTCGCGAATATTGCTGACGTTGCGATTGATCTCGTTCGCCACCCGGCTCTGCTCCTGCGCCGCGCGTGCTATCTGCTCGTTCATCTGGTGGATGGTCGAAACCGACTGGATGATCTGCTCCAGCACCCGCACCGAGAGATCCACCTTGTCGAGCGTCAGGTCTCCCTGAGCATGACCGTCGCGGATCGCCTTGACCACGGCGCCGGTACCGGATTGCAGCTGACTGATCAGCGTCTGGATCTCGACGATGGCATTCTGGGTTCGGCCGGCCAGATTGCGCACCTCATCGGCTACGACCGCAAAGCCCCGGCCCTGTTCACCCGCCCGCGCCGCTTCGATGGCAGCATTGAGCGCCAGCAAATTGGTCTGCTCGGCAATCCCCTGAATGACGGTGAGGATGTCATTGATATTGTCGCTATTGGCAGAAAGCCGCTCCACCACAGGCTGGGCATCGTTGATGATGGCCATCAACTTGCGCATCGCCTCCTGGGTGTCAGCCACCACATATTTGCCCTCTTGCGCCGCAGCATCCGTCTCATTGGCAGCATGAGCCGCAGAGGCTGCATTGCCGGATACCTGCAACGACGTTGCGCTGAGCTCTTCAAACGCCGTCGCAACCAGATCGATCTCCTGATACTGGGACACCATACCGCTGCTGGTACGCTCGGCCACCTGTGCAGCCCGGTCGGCGCTGGTTCGGGTGCCGGCAACAGTGTCGATCACCTGACTGATGGTCGATTGCAACGTGCTGAGAAAACTGTTGAACCACTTGGCCAACTCGCCAATCTCGTCTTGCCGCAGGATATCGATACGCTGGGTCAAATCCCCTTCCCCACTGGCAATGTCCTTGAGGCGGGCGACCACCGCGCGAATAGGCGCCACGATTTGGCGGGCCATCAACCAGATAAAACTCAATGCAGCCAGTGAAATCAGCAAGCCAATCATCAGTTGCGTAACCACGCTGCGGTTGGCTTGTGCCACAAGTTCATCTTGCAACTGCTGGGCCGAGGCCAGCACTACAGCCCTTGGCAACTCGATATAAATGCCCCATTTGCGATCAGTTCCGCGCATGGATACGGGCACGAACGTTTGCAGCAGGGAGCCATCACTGCTCCAGCGACTGAGTTCCTGCCCCTGATTGAGCCACCCCTTCAGGTCTGTCGCCAACGCTTGGTACTTCTGATCCAGCCCTCGCCCCAGCGTCACATCAAACTGATCGGCACCCGCAACGCGCCCCTCATGGCTGACCAGCAATATTCTGCCTTTGCCATCATAGAGCTCCTTGTCCATGGCAGAGACCAGATTTTGCAAGGTGGTCAGGGAGATATCGACCCCTACCATCCCCAGCAACGTTCCCTGATCCAGCAAGGGCACGGAGACCGAGGTGATCAAGACTTTCTTGTCTCCAACATCGTCCATATAGGGCTCGAGCAAACATAACGCCCGGGTACGAATGCTGCAGCGATACCACTCGTTTTCTACACCACCGGTCGCAGTAGGGCGCTCATCGGCCAACACATCCTCATTCTGCACTTCCGGGACTATCTTGCCGTTGTCATAAGCCCAGTAACTGGAGAAGCGCCCCTTGTCGTTGGCGCCGAGATCGGTAGAGCCCTGATAATTGCTATCTTCCCCATCCAGTTGATCGGGCTCAAACACCGCATAAACACCGAGCAAGTTGGTCGATGAGGCGACGGCATCGTGCAACTGCTGGTTGAGGGCGCTACGCAGCGCTTCCGAATGGACAAAGTTGTCGGCCGCATTCTTGCGCTGGAACTGTACGTTCTCAGCCAGCAAGCTGGCCCGGAAATAGGCTTCATCGAGATAGCTGGTCACCTTGGCCGCCTGCTCTGAACCCATCGCCTTCATCCAGTTTTCGGCTGACTGCTGGGCCTCTCCCATCGTGGCGTACCGCACCTGCTCCTGCATCTGATTTGCATTGTAAATAGAGGAGGCAACCAGGGCTGCGGCTGTGACCAATAGACAGCAACCGGCAATCAGGGTAATCCGCCCCTGGACAGAAAGTGCGCTCATGCCAATATTCCTACGTCATACACAGAGAGATGGAGTGATTATCGACTTTATAAACAAAAACTTAACCATCTCAGAGCAAATTCAGCGAAAGTTGGTTAACTTCTCCCTCTTTCGGCAACCCGACCACCAGCCCCAGCAATCGAACCGACCGTCCTTGTGATCGTAGCAACCCTTCTTTGAGCATGGGGATAAATAAGCCCGCCTGATAGCCCCCCTGGCTGCGATAGACGGTGGTCTGATGGAAATCGGCAAATTTGAGTTTAATCCCTTGGCCCATCACCTGCTCGGCAGGGCAGACGATCTGAAAGCGCCGCTCCAGCTCCGGCAACAGCTGATTCAATACCGTCTGGCAGGCCTCCTCGTCACAGAGATCGCTCGCCAGCGTGGTCTCCACCCCGATGGTTTTACGGATCCGGTGTGCCTGCACCGGCTGCTCATCAAGTCCCCAAATCCGGTTAGTCAGCATCTCGCCCAGCTTGCCAAAGCGGCTTTGCAGCTCATCCGCCGACAACGCTCGTGCGTCCTCGCAGGTGTAAAGACCCTGCGCCTCGAGGCGCTCGGCCGTCTTGCGCCCGACCCCGGGCAGTTTGCCAAGGGGCAACTGACAGACAAACTCTGCCACTTCGTCGGGGCGAATGACAAACAGCCCATCCGGCTTGCGCTGTTCCGAGGCCAGCTTGGCGAGAAACTTGTTTGGTGCCACTCCGGCCGAGGCGGTCAAGCCCAGCTCGGTGACGATGGCTTGCCGGATCTCTTGCGCCATCAGGGTAGCGCTGCCGCCGCAACAGCGGCTTTGGGTCACATCGAGATAAGCCTCATCCAGCGACAGCGGCTCAACCTGATCGGTATAACGGAGGAAAATGGCCCTGAGCTGACGGGAGATATCCTTGTACACCGCCATCCGCCCCGGGATCAGTACCAGCGGCGGACAGAGTTTTTTCGCCAATCCGCTCGGCATAGCCGAACGCACCCCGAATCGACGCGCCACATAGTTGCAAGTCGAGATGACGCCGCGCCGCTCGGATGAACCACCTATCGCCAGCGGCACCTCCCGGAGCGCCGGGTTGTCCCGCATCTCCACCGCGGCAAAAAAGCAGTCCATGTCGATATGGATAATCTTGCGCATACCACTGTATAAATAAACAGACATGGCATCATCTTACCCCAAGGATGGACACAGCTCTATCTCTCTCGTTGCGGCTAAAATGATAGACTCCAAAGAGACCATGCATTCCACCAAAACAAGGAGCGTTCGGGATGAGATACATCTGGTTGGGACTCTGTTTGCTACCGCTGGCTGGCATCGGCAAGAACAACCCGACGGCAGAGTGCCGCTGGCTATACGACCGAATGGAGATACTGGAGCAGGCGATCAAAAGAGGGGACACGCTCGGCACTGAGCAAGAGTTGTCACGCTGGCGTGAAGAGTTTCGCAAGAAGGAGTGCAAGCAGTACGACTACTAAGCCGGGCAATTTCACCTAGCCGATAGCAACAGATAACAAACGGGCCCCGGTCAAGATGACCGGGGCCCGTTTTTGTGAGGCGTACTTTCAAGGTATAGCCCGCTAAAAAAGCAAAACACATCAACGATGTACGGTTAGGACAGCACCATAGGGCCTGCCACGGCGACAGCTACCTCATCCCCACGCAGAACCCGTACCAGTTCGAGAGCAAACTCGATGGCGCTGCCCGGTCCCTGACTGGTGATAAGGCGATGAACTTCATCCCTGACCACCCGTTCATGCGACAGTAAAGATGCCGGTAGTTGGGGCTGAAAGCCGGGATGACAGGTGACAGTGGCGCCATCCAGCAAGCCATGATGTTGCAGTACCACCACGGGGGCGGCGCAGATGGCTGCGCGCCAGCGGCCGAGTGAAGCCTGATCCTTCAGCAGATCGATGGCCAGAGGGGTATCACGGATCACTTCGCTGCCGGGCAAACCGCCGGGCACCACGATAGCTTCAAAGTCCCGACTGGTCAGCTCGTCGATGTGACAATCGGCCACCAGCCGTACCCCGCGAGATGCTGTCACCTGCCGGGAACCGGCAGGGCAGCAAGAGGCCAGCACCACCTCGATGCGGGCCCGCACCAAGGTATCGACAATGGCGACCGTCTCTATCTCTTCCGACCCGGGGGCCACCAGCACCAGTACACTCATCTCTGCCTCCTTGGCTACGATCCGTTGAATCAGAGCGCCTGACTCTTCTCTTTAATCGCCTGATAAAGCCCCTGATTGACCGGCACGGCAATGCCATGCTCCGCCGCCTTGGCCAGCAGGAAACCGGTGATGGCCTCAATTTCGGTCTCTCGTCCCTGCTCCATATCCTGATACATGGAGGAGTAATTATCGGCAGTCAGCTCCACCACCGTCATCACCCGACGTTGCAGCTCTTCAGCCGTAGTGGCCATGCCTTCGGCGCACATTACATCGGCCACTTCTACACATACCTGCTGCAGCGCATCGGCAAAACGGGGGCCTGCCAGCTCGCCATTTTTCAACTTGTAGAGCCCAGTAAGCGGGTTGATGGCGCAGTTGATGGCCAGTTTTTGCCACTGACGCAGCAAAATCTGCTCATCCCAGCCAGCTTGACCCAACGCCAGTGCCAGCTCATCCGCGAGAGCGGCATGGGCCTTGGCAGCTTCGTTGATCGGGCCGAGCCAGGTTTCACCCTTGCCAGTATGACGGAACACAAAATGGCCACACTGCATAGCACCATGGCTGGTCACGCCAGCAATCACCGGATTGTGCGGGAACATGGCGGCCACCTGTTCGGCAATGCCCATTCCGTTGTGCAACAGCACAATCGGCACACCCGCATCCAGCGCCCCCACCAGTGGCAGCAACGCCCCAAGCACCTGATTGGCCTTGGTCATCACCAGCAATCGCTTGATCTTGCCGGGTTTGCTGACAAATCCCCGGTCGATATTGAGCAGTTGAACGTGTCCTTCCAGCGAGGTGAAGTCGATCCCCGGATGGAGCGTGGACTGATGATGCTCGCGCAGCAACACGCGGGTTGATTGACCACTGATGGTCAGCAATGAGGCAAAAACGCCGCCGAGTGCGCCGCAACCCAACAGTGACCACTGTGGGATGACAGGCTGTCGGGAATTCTTTAATCCGCTTGGCATGGTGTGACTCTGTCAGGGTAAGGGTTGCAATCCTCTCAACCTGTTACCGGGGATAAGTGAAGATATAGTTGCTGGACACTAACGGGTCCACCCGTCCTGTGCGCAGGGGATTCTAGCAGAGCAGCCCCATCAAAATCAGCAAATTTGCCCGTTTTCTGGTAGATTTGCCCCCCAATAACGCAACATGAGGAGCTTCGGCTATGCCGTCATTCGATATTGTCTCTGAAGTCAAAATGAACGAGGTGTTGAACGCTGTCGACAACGCCAATCGTGAACTGGCCACCCGTTTCGATTTTCGTGGGGTAGAAGCCAGCTTCGAGTTGAACAAGGAAGAGGTGAAACTGGAAGCCGATGCCGATTTCCAGCTCAAGCAGATGGTCGAGATGCTGCGCGGCGCCCTGCTCAAGCGCAACATTGAAAACAGCTCCATGGAAGTGGGTGACTCCGTCCACTCCGGCAAGCGCTTCCACCTGACCGTCAAGTTCAAACAGGGGATCGAGAAAGAGATCGCCAAAAAGCTGGTCAAGCTGATCAAGGACTCCAAGATCAAGGTACAGGTCGCCATCCAGGGTGATGAAGTACGTGTCACCGGCAAGAAACGTGACGATCTGCAAGAGACCATGGCACTGGTCCGTGGCGCCGAACTGGGTCAACCGATGCAGTTCCAGAACTTCCGCGACTAATTTGTCCACTCAGCCGTGGCGCACTCAATGACTCGCGCCACGCTATAAGTCGCGGCCATAAAAAAACCGGAGCAAAGGCTCCGGTTTTTTGTACCTCAAGTTTTATTAGAACTTGTAGGTGACGTCGAAGTAGTGGCTGAAGCCAGAGCTCTTCCACGGTGTACCGTCGAATGCAGTGGAGCCATCTTTGTTGCCATAGGCATCCATGAAGTACTTCAGGCCATAACCGACAGCAAAGCGGTCAGAGTGCCAGTAGATACCGTGGAAAGTAGCCAGGTTATCAGTGGTACGATCGGCACGGTTATAGGTATCCAGATCGAACTGATAGTCCAGGTAGCCCTGGTAGGAGACGAAGCTGCCGTTGCCAAAGGTGTAGAAAGGTTTGAACCAGTTGATGGAGAACTGATAACCGTTCCAGGAATTCTCTTCTTGTGTGAAGAACTGGTTCTCGTTGGAGTAACGCGCGTACAGGTTCATGCCAACCTTGCCGAACCAGGGAACCATGACATCAGCACCCAGACCAATCTGGTTTTCCATCTGACCGTCAGCAATGTTGTTCAGGTTGGCAATGTAGAGCTCTTGCACCGGACCAAAGGAGAGGTCTTTACCAGTCAGGGCATCCAGAGACAGACGCGGAGCAAACTTCATGAACAGGTTCTGGCCGCCATGCTTGTCACTGTGCTTGTTGTCAAAAATATCGAAAATATCGACATAACCATACAGATCAAACATGCCGGAACGACCACCAAACTCCATTTCCAGATAGGTGTCGTTGTAATCTTTCTGGCCAGCAGTGAACGGGCGCTGGTCAATGGTATGCATTACGTTGAACTGCATCCACTTGAAGTCATTCTTGTGAATATCACCGCTGTAATCAGCAGCAAAGGCCGGGGTAGCGGCAGCAGCCAGCAGACCGGCAGCGATCAGAGTCTTGGTAAATTTGGCCATTATATTGGTCTCTTATATGTCTAGTTGAGGTTTTCCGAAGCCCGCCCACAAGGAGCGGAAAGAAGTGTAATCAAATAAAATATGGGGTGAAACAACTTCTCTGGAACTTTATCCGGAAGTGTGAATCTAATCACCCCCGACTATACGCAAACGCTTGCTATTTGTCAGCCGCTGAGAGCAACTCACTCCCCTTTCTGGCTACCAGCACAATCAACAACAACACGGGCAAGCCCAATAAACTGGTTCCGATAAAGAAGGCGCTGTAGCCAATTTGCTCCACGACCTGCCCGGAAAAACCGGCCAGCAATTTGGGCAACAGCAACATCACCGAGCTGAACAACGCGTACTGAGTCGCCGAAAACGCCACATTCGTCAGGCTGGAGAGATAGGTCACGAAGGCTGCGGTGGCGATACCGGCACTGAGGTTATCCAGCGAGATGATCAGGGTCAGCAGCTCCAGGTTATGGCCGACCTGATTGAGCAGGGCAAACAGCAGATTGGTGCTGGCGGTGAGCAGCGCCCCCAAGAACAGGATGCGCAGCGTACCGAAGCGCATCACCAGCACGCCCCCAAATGCAGCGCCGACCAGCGTCATGATGACGCCAAACACCTTGGTAATGGTGGCAACCTCGGTTTTGCTGAACTGCATATCCACATAGAAGCTGTTAGACATCACCCCCATCACCACATCGGCAACCCGATAGCAGGCGATAAGCAAAAGGATCAGCAGCGCCGAGCTGCCATAACGGCGAAAGAAGTCGGCAAACGGACACCAAACTGCCACATGACACCAGCTTAGGAGAGACGCAATAAACAGATTATGCCCACGTGATAACAAGGACATTTTATAGATAACTTGCTCTGTATTTTGTTCAGCGGTATCAATTTTCGGTTCATGGCAGAACAGGGTGGTGATCATCCCGAGTGACATCAGACCCGCCATCACCAGATAGGTGACCTGCCAGCCACGATAGTCATAGCCGCTGTTGCTGCCAAACCAGGCTGCCAACGCCAACGCACCGGCCCCCGCCATGATCATCGCCAGTCGGTAACCGGTCATGTAGGAGGCAGCCATCGCCGCCTGCAGCCGCTCGGGGGCGGATTCGATGCGATAGGCATCGATGACGATATCCTGCGTGGCGGAGGCAAAGGCCACCAGCAGGGCAAACAGCGCCAGCTGGGTCAAACCACTCTTGGGATCACAAAACGCCATGCCAACCAGCGCAGCGGCGATCAGCAGTTGGGAGAAGAACATCCAGCTGCGGCGACGCCCCAGCAGCGTGGAGAGCAACGGCAACGGCATGCGATCCACCAACGGCGACCACAACCATTTGAAACCGTAGGCAAGCGCAACCCAGCTCATGTAGCCGATATCGGTCAGGCTGACATCCGCTTCGCGCAACCAGTACGACAGGGTGCCAAATACCAGCAACAGTGGCAGACCCGATGAGAAACCCATGGCAAAGAGAATGAGCACTCGGGGTTCGAGATAAACGGCGAGGGATTCCCTCCAGCTCGGCTTTCGGATCATGTTCAACTACCTGACGACTTTGGAAAAGTGCGTCATTTTGGCAGGTTGATGGCAGATAGCCAAGGCAAGCAAAGAGATCGGCGCAAAGAAGCCCGGAGAGAGAAAAGGCCCATCCCGAACGGGATGAGCCTTGCATAGTGAAGTGACGAGATCGCGGTAACGCGCAACGCCCGGCGAGGGTTACTTGCCGGCTTTCTTGTCGACTTTCTTGTCCACCGGCGTTTCAGCCAGCAGAACCACCTTTTTCAGAATGATGGGGCTGGTCGGCACATCGTTGGCGCGCAGAATGGAGCTGTAACCGGTCTGCACCTGCGCCAGCTTGTCCAGCACCTCCATCCCCTGCACCACCTGGCCAAACACGGTATAACCGGCAGCGCCACTGGCGTTGAGGTTATTGTTGTCGACCAGATTGAAGTAGAACTGGCGAGTGGCGCTGTCGACCGCCTGGGTACGAGCCATGGCGATGGTGCCGCGCTTGTTGGGCAGACCTCCGCGAGATTCGTTGACCACCGGCTCATAGGTTGGCAGTTGCTGGAACTGCTGGTTGTAGCCGCCCCCCTGCACCACGAAGTCCTGGATCACCCGGTGAAACAGGCTGCCGTCATAACTACCATCGGCCACATAACGCAGGAAGTTCTTCACCGTTTGTGGCGCCTGCTTGGACGCCAGCTCCACCACGATATTGCCGTGGTTGGTCTCCATTCTGACTTTCGGGCCCGCGAACGCCAGCGGGGCGATCAACATGGCCAACAACCAGAGTTTTTTCATCATCAAACCCCTGCACCGTTCGGTTGACCTTTCAGATAACCACGCAGCGCGTCATCCGCCATGATCTGCTGCAGTACGCTACCCAGTTGCAGGTTCAGGGTGGACTCCAGATCGGCCATGCCAGGCTCGCTCGGGCTCTCCTTGCTGGAGGACATGTTGAACTGCTTGGTCAGACGGTTGCCCTGGAAATCGGCGATCACCTGCAGACTGACGCGGGACTTGGTGACATAGGTGAAGGTCTTCTCTTCCACATTGATCGCTGCACTGGAGATCACCAGCGTCAGGTTGGTGGTGCCACTGTTGCCCACTTCCAGACCCTGGCTGCGCAGTCCTTCCGCCAGCCGCTCGGCCATCAGCAGATTGAGCGGGCGCTCGCTGTTCACCAGCACCGGAGCCTTCTCCTTGTGCTTGATAGAGAAGACATAGGCAGCCTCACGCTTGTCTACCCCTTCCATGGTAATGCGATTACCAGAGTAGACTTGCTGGTTGGCGGGGATCACCTGAGGATTGAGCAGCGCCGTCTCCGGCCAATGAGTGGCACACCCGCCCAGCATCAGGGCGGCCAGCAGCAAGAGTGACTTTTTCATCATGATTTCCTTTGGCTTTAACGTTTGATGGCTTTCAAAATAACGAATTTGCTGTTTGACGCAACGACTTGTGCGTTGGCAAACAAGCGCTTGAGTTTGTTGTGATAGTCCAGATGACGGTTGCCTACTATCCAGAGTTCCCCCCCCTGAGGCAACACCCGGTGCGCATCGCTGAACATCTGCCAGGCGATATGATCGGTGATCGCCTGCAGCTGATGGAAAGGGGGATTACAGAGGATCCGATCCGCCGAGCCGACCTCAACCCCGTCGAGACAGTTGTTGACCATAAAGCGGGCCCGCGGCAATACATCGACCAGATTGTGCTCGATATTAAGCTGCGCCGAGGCGACCGCCATATAGGATTCGTCGATAAAGGTCACCTCGACCTCGCTGTCTTTAGCGAGCAGCGACAGCCCCAGCACCCCGTTGCCACAGCCCAAATCGATCACCTTCCGGGCACTGTGAATGGGCAGATTGTCCAGCATGAAGCGAGCACCGATATCGAGACTGGTACGCGAAAAGACATTGGCATGGTTGTGGATGAGCATGTCGGTGCCCTCCAGCGGCCAAACCGTCGGAAAGGGGTTGGCCAGCGCCGGCCGATCAGCCTGTGGCTCACAGTGAATGAGGCGCGCTTTTTTCCAGGCCAGCGAGGTGCGAGTCGGGCCCAGATACTTCTCGAACAGCTTGAGCGTGGAGGTATGGATATCCTTCGCCTTGCCCGCGGCGATGACGCGGGTCGCCGGTGTCACCACCGCACGCAGCGCCAGCAGTTGATGCTCCAGCAGCGCCTGATATTTGGAGACCTTGATCACCACCAGCGCAGGGGCATCAGGCAGCGGCGCCAAGGCATCCTGCAAAGTGATCCCGCCCGCATCCAGTCCGTTCTCGGCCAGATTGGCCAAGGTTGCCCGCTCGCTGATATAGGAGTCGGTGACGCAGCAGGGAGAGTGAGGATGCAGATAGGCTGCCAGCGCCCCGAAGCCGTCATTCATGATGATGACGGGGCCCGCCTGCTCGAGGGGGGACTCCGCCAGCGTGTTAATCAGATATTCGTCAGCCGCATCCCAGGCTTGCAGGGTCTCCTGACTCTGGCGCGGATAACGGTAGAGCGTGAGCTGGCAATGGGGAGTGTCGAGAAGGGTTTGCATAGGAAGAGTCCAACCTCGGCTTGATTCATTTAACGGGCGCCAGGGGCGACGCAAAGTGGCGCTATTCTAGCGAGGACAAGGAATTTCACCAGTTCGAAGCGCGCTATTGAGGCGACCAAAGGGGCAATTCCCCCCTTCCGGGGGCTTATTCCTGCGCGCGACTGCCGATAGAATGGCCCGACATTCACTCTGGAAGCCGATCCGATGACCATCCAACAACTGATTGAAGCCAAGCTGACCGCCGCCCTCTCCCCCACCGTGCTGGAGGTGATCAACGAGAGCCACATGCACCGTGTGGAGCCCGGTTCCGAAAGTCACTTCAAGGTGGTGATCGTCAGCGAGCAATTTGCAGGGCAGCGGCTGCTGGCCCGTCATCGTCAGGTCAACGCCGTGCTGGCCGACGAGCTGGCCGGTGCAGTCCATGCACTGGCCCTGCATACCTACACAGAGACCGAGTGGCAAGAGAAGGGCCATGCCCCGCGCACCCCAAGCTGCGTTGGCAAACCGTCACTCTCCTGATCCCCTCGTCCCTCGCTCATCCTTCATGGGTGTTCTGTACACAAAAATTAAACAAACCTCTCCTATTACCCCCCAAAAAACTACATCAAGGGGGGTATTTTCAAGGATTGCGGGTACTTCTTAACAGTCGCGTCAACAACGAATACCTCTATAGAGGTACCAAAATAAAAAAACCTTTAAAACCACAACTTACAAGGGGTTCTGGCGTTATTCATTGCAGGTTAATTTTGTGATGACACGGGGATTTTGCCCATTTGGCATGGAAAAAAATGCACCTTAAGTGGTAAACTCAGGCGCTTTTGAGTGACCTAGCATGTTGAATTATTGTTGGGCCGGACCATCAGGCACAACCACAACATCGACTCATTCAACCACCCGTCGTGATGTATTTCTCGGCGCTAACCAACCTCTCCCGTAACGGTAGTGCAATTGAGTATGATTACAATCAAAAGAGGACTGGACATCCCCGTGCTGGGTGCGCCAGAGCAAGTAATCTACGATGGCCCCGCCATCACCCGTGTTGCGACACTGGGCGAGGAGTTTGTGGGGATGCGACCTACTATGTTCGTCAAAGTAGGTGATCGCGTCATCAAAGGTCAGGATCTCTTCGAAGACAAGAAGAATCCGGGCGTTAAATTCACAGCTCCCGCCACCGGCGTTGTTTCAGAGATCAACCGTGGTGCCAAACGTGTTCTCCAGTCCGTGGTCATCGACCTCGACGGCTCTGATGAACAGGTGACCTTTGAGCATTTTGCCTCTGCCGAGCTGGCCAAGCTCGAGCGCAGCAAGGTGCAAGAGATCCTGATCGCATCAGGCCAGTGGACCGCACTGCGCACCCGTCCATTCAGCAAAGTACCTGCAGTAGGCACAGCCCCGCGCGCCATCTTTGTGACCGCCATGGACACCAACCCGCTGGCAGCCAATGCCGAGCTGATTATCAAGGAACAGTCACAGACTTTCCTCGATGGTCTGGCCGTATTGACCCGCCTGACCGATGGCACCGTCTATGTCTGTAAAGGCGAAGGCAGCTTGCCCCACTCCTCTTTGGCTCAGGTCAAGGAAGAGATCTTTGTCGGTCCGCACCCTGCCGGTCTGCCGGGTACCCATATCCACTTCCTGGATCCGGTCAGCAGCACCAAGGTGCAGTGGCACATCAACTATCAGGATGTGATCGCTTTTGGCAAGCTGTTCACCACCGGTCAGATCTGCACCGACAAGGTGATCGCCCTGGCTGGCCCGAACGTGCTCAAGCCGCGTCTGCTGCGTACCCGCATGGGCGCCTGCATCAGCCAGCTCACCAACAACGAGCTGCGTGCCGACGAAAACCGTGTCATCTCCGGTTCTATCCTGAGTGGTGCCAAAGCCGAAGGGGTTCACGACTACCTGGGGCGCTACCACAATCAGGTCTGCGTGCTGGGTGAAGGTCGCGAGAAAGAGTTCCTGGGCTGGATCAACCCCAGTGCCAACAAGTTCTCCATCACCCGTACCACCCTCTCTCATCTGATGAAGGGCCGGCTTATCAACTTCACCACCACTACCAACGGTAGTGACCGTTCCATGGTGCCGATCGGTAGCTATGAGCGGGTGATGCCACTCGACATCCTGCCGACCCTGCTGCTGCGGGACATGGTCTCCGGCGATAGCGACGGTGCGCAAGCACTGGGCTGCCTGGAGCTGGATGAGGAAGATTTGGCGCTTTGTACCTTTGTCTGCCCCGGCAAGACTGAGTACGGCCCCATCTTGCGTGAGTGCCTGACCAAGATTGAACTGGAAGGTTAAGCGATGAGTTTCAAGCAACTTCTTGAAAATATGGAACATCACTTCGAGCCGGGCGGCAAGTACTCCAAGTACTACGCCCTGTTCGAAGCGGCGTACACCCTGTTCTACACCCCGGGTACCGTTACCCGCAATGCAGCTCACGTCCGTGATGCGCTCGATCTGAAGCGCATGATGATCATGGTGTGGCTGGCCGTGTTCCCGGCCATGTTCTGGGGCATGTTCAACGTCGGTAACCAGGCGATTGCCGCCATTGCCCACATGGGCTCGGCTGCTGGCGCCAGCAGCTGGCAATATGCGCTGGCAACCATGCTGGGTGCCTCCCTCGATCCGGCGGTTGCCGGTATCGGCAGCAAGATGCTGATCGGCGCCACCCACTTCTTCCCAATCTACCTGACCGCCTTCCTGGTCGGTGGCTTCTGGGAAGTGCTGTTCGCCATGGTGCGCAAACACGAGATCAACGAAGGCTTCTTCGTAACCTCCATCCTGTTTGCCCTGATCGTGCCGCCCGAGCTGCCCCTGTGGCAAGCTGCGCTGGGTATCACCTTCGGTGTGGTCATGGCCAAAGAGGTGTTCGGTGGTACCGGCAAGAACTTCCTGAACCCGGCGCTTGCTGGCCGTGCGTTCCTGTTCTTCGCCTACCCGGGCCAGATCTCCGGTGACGCCGTATGGGTTGCCGTTGACGGCTTCTCCGGCGCAACTGCCCTGAGCCAGTGGGCCCAAGGCGGCCAGATGGCACTGATCAACGGTGCAACCGGCCAGGCTATCAGCTGGATGGACGCTTTCCTGGGTAACCTGCCAGGTTCCATCGGTGAAGTCTCTACCCTGATGATCCTGCTGGGTGCAGCCATGATCGTCTACATGCGCATCGCCTCCTGGCGCATTATCGCCGGCGTGATGATCGGTATGATCGCCACCTCCCTGCTGTTCAACGTCATCGGTTCCGATACCAACCCCATGTTCAACATGCCGTGGCACTGGCATCTGGTACTGGGTGGCTTCGCCTTCGGTATGGCCTTCATGGCGACCGACCCTGTCTCCGCTGCCTTTACCAACAAGGGCAAGTGGTGGTATGGCGCCCTGATCGGCGTGATGGTCGTGCTGGTTCGCGTGGTCAACCCTGCGTTCCCGGAAGGCATGATGCTGGCCATTCTGTTTGCGAACCTGTTTGCTCCCCTGTTTGACCACTTCGTCGCTCAGGCAAACATCAAGCGGAGGATTGCTCGTGGCGTTTAATAAAGATTCAACCCTCGGCACCGTCAGCGTGGTCACCGGCCTCTGTCTGGCCTGTTCCATCGTGGTATCCGTTGCTGCCGTGGGCCTGCGTTCTACCCAGCAGGAAAACAAGGCACTCGACAAGCAGAGCAACATCCTCGCCGTAGCCGGTGTGGATGTGAGCGAAGTAGCCAAGCGCGATCTGGCCAAGCTGTACGGCGAGAAGATCGAAGCCCGTCTGGTGGATCTGGCGACCGGTGACTTTGTTGACGGCGATGCCGACAACTTCGACACCAAACTGGCAGCCAAAGATCCGGCACGCAGCATCCGCCTTGCCGCCGCTGACGACAAGGCCAGCCTGCGTCAGATCTCCAAGCAGATCCCGGTATTCTTCGCCAAGGATGCCGAAGGCAAGATCGACAGCATCATCCTACCCATCTACGGTCAGGGTCTGTGGTCGACCATGTATGCCTTCGTCGCCGTTGCCGCTGATGGCCAGACCATCAAGGGCATCACTTACTACGACCACGGTGAAACCCCGGGTCTGGGTGGCGAGATCGAAAACCCGGCCTGGCAGGCGCTGTTCAAGGACAAGAAACTGTTCGACCAGAATGGCATGCCGGCGCTGCGCGTCATCAAGGGCCATGCTCCGGAAGGTTCCGAGCATGATATCGACGGCCTGTCCGGCGCTACCCTGACCGGTAATGGCGTACAGCATACCTTCGACTTCTGGATGGGTCCCAAGGGCTTTGGTCCTTTCCTGGCCAAGGTTCGTGCAGGAGAAATCAACAATGGCTGACAAGAGCGAAATGAAGAAGTTGCTGTTGACGCCTGTGCTGGGCAACAACCCCATCGCCTTGCAGGTGCTGGGTGTCTGTTCTGCACTGGCGGTTACCAGCCAGATGAAAACTGCGTTTGTAATGACCCTCGCGGTCATGGCGGTCACCGCCTTCTCAAACCTGTTCATCTCCCTGATCCGCAACCAGATCCCGAACAGCGTCCGGATCATCGTGCAGATGGCGATCATCGCCTCACTGGTTATCGTGGTTGACCAGGTGCTCAAGGCGTACGCCTATGACATCTCCAAGCAACTGTCGGTCTTCGTGGGTCTGATCATCACCAACTGTATCGTAATGGGCCGCGCCGAAGCGTACGCCATGAAGAGCGCTCCGCTGCCCTCCTTCCTGGATGGTATCGGCAACGGTCTGGGCTATGGCGCCATTCTGCTGAGCGTTGCGACCGTGCGTGAACTGCTGGGCTCCGGCACCTGGTTCGGGTTCGAGCTGCTGCCACTGGTGAACAACGGTGGTTGGTATGTGCCCAACGGCCTGCTGCTGCTGCCGCCGAGTGCATTCTTCATCATTGGTCTGATCATTTGGGGCGTGCGCACCAAGGATCCCAAGCAGGTGGAGGCGAAGGATTAAGGTATGGAACACTATCTGAGTCTGTTGATTAAATCGATCTTCATCGAAAACCTGGCACTCTCCTTCTTCCTGGGGATGTGTACCTTCCTGGCGGTGTCCAAGAAGGTAAAGACCTCCATGGGTCTGGGTATTGCCGTTATTGTGGTGCAGACCATCGCGGTTCCTGCCAACAACCTGATCTACAACTACGTGCTTAAAGATGGCGCTCTGGTATCCGGTCTGGATCTGAGCTTCCTGAGCTTCATCACCTTCATCGGTGTGATTGCAGCACTGGTACAGATCCTGGAGATGGCGCTGGACAAGTACTTCCCGGCTCTCTACAACGCCCTGGGCATCTTCCTGCCGCTCATCACCGTGAACTGTGCCATCTTCGGTGGCGTCTCCTTCATGGTGCAGCGTGACTACAACTTCGTCGAGTCTGTGGTCTATGGCGTGGGTTCAGGGGCAGGCTGGATGCTGGCGATCGTTGCGCTGGCAGGTATCCGCGAGAAGATGAAGTACTCCGATGTTCCGGAAGGCCTGCGTGGTCTGGGCATCACCTTCATCACCGCCGGCCTGATGGCGCTGGGCTTCATGTCCTTCTCTGGTATCTCCCTGTAATCGGCTTTCCTGCAATCAGAAAGGAACGATAGATGGAAATTATTTTGGGTGTGGTCATGTTTACCGTGATCCTGCTGGCACTGGTGGCAGTCATTCTGTTCGCCAAGTCCAAGCTGGTGACCGCGGGCGACGTGACAATCAGCATCAACGGTGACCCGGCCAAGGCTGTGACCAGCCCGGCCGGTGGCAAGCTGCTCGGCGTGCTGGCCGGCAACGGTATCTTCATCTCCTCCGCGTGCGGTGGTGGTGGCTCCTGTGGCCAGTGCAAGGTACGAGTGAAATCCGGTGGCGGCGACATTCTGCCGACCGAACTGGATCACATCAGCAAGGGCGAAGCCCGTCACGGCGAGCGTCTGGCCTGTCAGGTCACCGTTCGATCCGACATGGATATCGAACTGCCGGAAGAGATCTTCGGGGTGAAGAAGTGGGAATGTACTGTTATCTCCAACGATAACAAGGCGACCTTCATCAAGGAGCTCAAGCTGCAGATCCCCGATGGCGAGAGCGTGCCGTTCCGCGCCGGTGGTTATATCCAGATCGAAGCCCCGGCTCACCACGTGCACTACAAGAACTTCGATATTCCCGAGGAGTATCGCGGTGACTGGGATCGCTTCAAGATCTTTGAGCTGGAGTCCAAGGTCGATGAGCCGATCATCCGTGCCTACTCCATGGCCAACTATCCGGAAGAGTTCGGCATCATCATGCTGAACGTGCGTATCGCGACCCCGCCCCCGAGCAACTGGACTGCCCCTCCGGGACAGATGTCCTCCTACATCTTCAGCCTGAAGGCTGGCGACAAGGTGACTATCTCCGGTCCGTTCGGTGAGTTCTTCGCCAAAGAGACCGATGCCGAAATGGTATTCATCGGTGGTGGTGCAGGTATGGCGCCGATGCGTTCCCATATCTTCGACCAGCTGCGTCGCCTGAAGTCCAAGCGCAAGATGAGCTTCTGGTACGGTGCCCGCTCCAAGCGCGAAATGTTCTATGTCGAAGACTTTGACATGCTCGCCGCCGAGAACGAGAACTTCACCTGGAACGTCGCCCTGTCTGATCCGCAACCGGAAGACAACTGGGACGGCTACACCGGCTTCATCCACAACGTGCTCTACGAGAACTATCTCAAGAACCACGAGGCACCGGAAGATTGCGAGTTCTACATGTGTGGACCTCCGGTGATGAACGCTGCCGTCATCAACATGCTCAAAGATCTGGGCGTTGAAGACGAAAACATCCTGTTGGATGACTTTGGTGGTTAATCCATGCACAGTGTTGTAAAGACCTGGCTAGCCTTCGGGCTAGCCTTTTTCTTGACTGGGTGCGGTCAGGAAACGGTCCAATCCAAACCGGAGATCCATATCACCGGTAGCACCATGGGCACTTACTACTCCATCAAGGTGGCGGACAGCGTCATCAGCGATCCGGCCAAATTGCAGGCCGAGGTCGATGTCTTGCTGGAGCGGGTCAACGATCAGATGTCGACCTATCGCCCCGATTCCGAACTGTCGCGCTTCAACCAGCATCGCAGTGCCACGCCGATCGTGGTGTCCCGTGACACCGCTCGGGTCGTCACAGAGGCCATTCACATTGGCCGTGAGAGCCAGGGGGCGCTGGACGTCACCGTTGGCCCCTTGGTCAATCTGTGGGGCTTTGGCCCGGACAAGAAGCCGACCAAGATCCCCTCCGACGAGCTGATCACTCAGACTCGCCAGAAGACCGGCCTGGGTAACCTGCACGTCATCACCTCGGTGGATGCCGACACCCTGCAAAAAGACATTCCGGATCTCTACGTCGATCTCTCCGCCATCGCCAAGGGCTTTGGTGTGGACAAGGTGGCCGAGTATCTGGAGTCCCTGGGTGCGCGCAACTATCTGGTCGAGATTGGCGGCGAGCTGCGGATCAATGGCGTCAACGGCAAGGGTCACCCCTGGCGCGTGGCCATCGAGAAGCCCACCGCGGGCACTGGCACTGTGCAAGAGGTGATCGTTCCCGGTGACAACGGGGTGGCCACTTCCGGCGATTACCGCAACTACTATGAACTGGATGGTCAGCGCTTCTCCCACACCATCGATCCGCGCAGCGGCAAGCCGATCCAGCACCGTCTGGTGTCGGTCACCGTGATCCACCCCTCCTGCATGACCGCAGACGGGCTGGCCACCGTGTTTATGGTGATGGGGACCGAGAAGAGCCTGGCCTATGCCAACGAGCGAGGCCTGGCGATCTTCGTGATCACCAAGACGGACAACGGCTTTGAAGAGGCCTACTCCGATGCCTTCAAGCCCTATCTGGTCAAGAAGTAAGAGGTAAAGATGCAGATTTTTCTGATCACCTTCGGGGTATTCATGCTGGTGATAGCCGCCATGGCTATCGGTTACATCTTCCAGAAGAAGACCATCTCCGGCTCCTGCGGCGGTCTGGGTAGCGTCGGCATCGAGAAAGAGTGCGATTGCCCTGAACCCTGCGACAACCGCAAGAAGAAGATGGCCAAGGAAGAGGCCCGTCGCAAGATGCTGGAAGATAACCGGATCATCTGATGACCCTGACCTTTCGGTAAACAAAAGCGCGCCCTCGGCGCGCTTTTTACTGGCTGTTATCTTGCATTAGCCGTCAGAGCTGACGTTCGATGTAGAGGATCACCTCCCCCAGATCGATGCCGAACTTGCTGATGGTGGCGCGGTTGATCAGGCGATCCTCATCCAGCAGATACATCCAGTCATCGAAGCTCACCCGCACCACCTCGCCATCCGGCAACGCCAGATCAAGCTGGTAACGCCAGTTGAGGGCAAACCCTTGGCTTTTACCCATCGCCTCCCCCACCACATCGGAAGCAGTACCGCGCCAATGACCATCATCGCCATTGCTCAGATACCAGGTACGGGTCTGCTGGCGGCCATCATCAAAGTAGAACTGCTCGAACAGCTCTCCCTTGCCGTCCTTCCAACGACCCACCATCTCGACCCGAAAGCGACTGGTCACTTCGCCGCTGCGGTCGGTCACCAGGCCGTGAGCCACCAGTTTGCCGTTGAAGAAACGGGCGAGATCCCAGTTCGGCCCCTGCCCACGATAGTCATCGAGACTGGCACCACAGCCACTCAGCAGCAAAAAGGGGAGCAACAGCAACAAGCGGTATGCACGATAAAAGGACATCAAAGACTCCATGTTCAGGGTTGGCCACGCAGGCGGCGGGTCAGGGCGGGATCGCGGCTGTTGTCAGCCAGCCAGATGGCGAGAAAAGCGGCCGAGAATTGTGGATCGGCCAGAGTGCCGAGGGGCTTATCCTGCCACCAGAAGTGGCCTGCTCCGCCCTTGTCGACATAGAAGGTGAGCCGGTCGCCCGCCTGCACATCAGGCCAGAGCGCAGCAAGTTGGCCGAGCCAGCGCTGACGCTCTGCATCAGTGCCAAGACCAAGCCGCTGCCACTCGGCGGCGGTGGCGCTCAGCAGATCTTCCCGCTCAATGGATCGGGCATAGGTGAGGGTCAGTGCCTGTGGATAGTGGCCGGGCTGATAGCGCCCGCTCACGCTGTAGAGGGTGGCATCGTAGAGCTTGAACCAGAGCCAGTTCATCTCCCCCTGCCCGACCGGGCGCAGCTGCTGCCAGGGGGCGGCAGAAGCCTGCACCGCGGTTGCAGCAAAGAGCGTAAACGCCAGCAGCAGCGGGTTAATTCCACCCCATATGCCAGTGGTTGGGGTCTTCCAGTTCATGCCAATCCATCTCCTGTTCCTGCAGGGTATTGATATCCTGCATCACCACCTGCACCAGCTGCCCCTGCGCATCCCGCTGGCAGGCAACCACCAGATAGAATCGATCAGTCAGCTCATGCTGGCTCTCTTTGGTCCATTTGGAAAAAAGCAACGAGTCGGTCGAAAAGGTGTTTGTCATGACTCACCCTCCAGCTTGACCATTACCCACAGGAGTACGGGTAACCACCACATCCAGATCACTGCCAGCAGCGCCGTACTGATCCAGATGCCCCAGGGTAAGTGTACTGCCCCCATGGCGGCCCCCGCCACATAGGAGGAGGCGCCGCCAAACACGCCAAACAGCGCCTGCTGCCAGCAAGGCAAGCGCAACAGCCAGCGCAATCCATGGGAGAGGGTGAGAGCAAAACCAAGCCAGAGCAGCACCAGCCAGAGGGGAAAACCGGAAGGAAACCGGAACAGGCCGAGCTGCCAGAGCAGGACATCCAGCAGACAGCCGGCAACCGCGATAGGGAGCAGCCGCCAGTCACGCTGGCGGCTGGGTGAGAAGAGAAAGTGCAGCAGCAACATTGCCAGCAGCGGGCCCGGCTGCTGCCACTTCACCGCCAGCAACCAGTAGAGGTTGAACCCCAGCAGGTGAGCCCACTGCCACATGGTCAGTGACCGCTTACTGGCACATCACCCGACCAGCCAGCGGGCCCCGGCTTGGCGGCCTCCAGCTGCACCAGACTGATGGTGCGCTCCCAGAATCCCCCCTCGCAATAGGCGAAGTAGAAGTGCCACAACCGGATGAAATCCTGGCTGTAACCGAGCTTGGGCAGCTCGGGCGCCAGCGCCAGAAAGCGATCGCACCAGTGAGCCAGGGTGCGGGCATAGTGATGGCCGTGATCGTGCAACCGCACCAGCTGCATGTCGGTCTCCCGCGCCAGCAAACCCGCCATCTGGGAGACACTCGGCAGGCAGCCACCGGGGAAGATGTAGCGCTGGATGAAATCAACCCCGCGCAGATACTGGGCATGGCGCTGATCGGCGATGGTGATGGCCTGGATGAGCAGGCGACCACCGGGCTTGAGCAGCCGTGACAACTGGCGGAAATAGTCGGGCAGGAAGGCGTGACCCACCGCCTCGATCATCTCGATGGAGACCAGCTTGTCATACGTCCCCTCCAGCTTGCGGTAATCCTCCAGCAGCAAGGTGATGCGATCCCCCAGCCCCTCCCGCGCAATCCACTCCTTGGCATAGTCATGTTGGGCCCGGGAGATAGTCGTGGTGGTCACCCGGCAGCCATAGTGGCGGGCGGCATAGACGGCGAGGCCGCCCCAGCCGGTGCCGATCTCCAGCAGATGGTCGTCAGGTCCCAGCGCCAGTCGCTCGCAGATGGTGCGCAGCTTGGCCTGCTGCCCCTCTTCCAGGGTGGCCTCGGCGCTCGGATAGATGGCGCTCGAGTACTGCATATGGCTGTCGAGAAAACCCTGATAGAGGGTATTGCCGAGATCGTAGTGGGCGGCGATGTTGGAGCGCGAACCGGTCAAGGTATTTCGATTGAGCCAGTGGCGCACCTTGTTGAAGGGAAAACTGAGCCAACCGAGGCGCCGTTCAAGGGAGTCGAGCAAAGTCAGATTGCGGGCCAGCAGCCGCACCAGCGCCACCGGATCCGGGCTGGTCCAGAGCCCCTCCACCCAGGTTTCTCCGGCGGCGATGCTGCCACCCAGCAGCAGGCGGCGATAGAAGGCCGGATCCTGCACCACCAGTTCAGCATGCAGATCGGTGCCCGCCACGCCAAAGCTGTGGCGCTCACCGCCATCCCGCAGCAGCAGCTGGCCATGTTCGAGGCGACCCAGCAGATTGAGCAGCAGTTGTCTTGCCCCCTTGTCGATGAAAGAGGCAGAGAGGGTTGATTGAGCAAGTTCCATTAGCGGCTCTCCGGATGGGTAAATATCGGTGTTCGTTTGATAAAAAGACGAAGGGCCTGCCAGTAGATCCCGAGCAGTACCTTCATGGTCATCCATGGCCAGCGGGCCAGCAGAGCCACCAGCCCCTTGCGCGACAGCGGTTCGCGCGTGAGCGCCAGGGTGGCGTCAAACAGCTTGGCTTCACCGGATACGGGATGACTCTCGATGTGGATCAGTGTCTCCTGCGCGGGCGGCCTGATGCGCCAGTGGTAACGCATCGCCAGCCCCATAAACGGGGAGACGTGAAAATCCTTGTCATGGGGGGCCAGCGCTGCCAGATCCAGCAGATAGTAGTGACGCTCGTTCCAGGGGGTGTTCGACACCTCCGCCAGCAGATAGCGCGCCTCTCCCTGCCGGTAGCAGAAGTAGAAGTTGACCGGGCTGAAGTAGAACCCCAGACAACGGACATTGCCGAGCAGCAGCACCCGCCCCTCGGGCTCGGCATCGCCACCCAGTTCGCTCACCTTCTGCCACACCGCCTGCTTGAGGCTCCCCTCGCTGCCTTTGAGATAGTCATGGCGATGAAACGAGAGCAGCCCCGCTCGCTCCACCCCGAACCAGCGCCCCTGATCAAGCTGCGGTAGCTCGTCGAGATCCAGTCCCAGCATAAAGAGGCTGTAGGAGAAGGCGTGGGCCCGCGGTGCAAAACGGCGGTGGCGCACCGATCCCTGCCAGATGGCACTGGTGACGCCAGCCAGTTCGTCGGCACGCTCATGTTCGGTGGCCACGGTGGCGCTGTTCATAGCTCGGCCCCGAAGCGCTGGGCGACGTCCAGCGCACTGCGCACCCCATCCTCGTGGAAGCCGTTGTACCAGTAGGCCCCGCAGAAGTGGGTATGCTGCTGGCCGCAGATCTCCGCGCGCCGCTGCTGGGCGGCGATGGAGGCCTGGTTGAACACCGGATGGTGGTAGACGAAGCGGCGCAGCACCTTGCTCTCATCCACCTTGCCCTTGGGATTGAGACTGACGCAGAAGGGCTCCGGCGAGTTCACCCCCTGCAGGATGTTCATGTTGTAGCTCACCAGCGGCCGCGCCTCGTCGTTGCCATCGAGCTGATAGTTCCAGCTGGCCCATGCCTTGCGGCGGGTTGGCAGGCAGCGCGCATCGGTATGGAGCCAGACATCGTTAGCCTGATAGGGCATGTCGCCGAGAATAGCCTGCTCCTGCTCGCCGGGATCCGCCAGCAGCGCCAGCGCCTGATCGCTGTGGCAGGCGAAGATCACCTCGTCAAACTGCTCCTCGCCGTAACTGCTCTGGATCACCACGCCGTCCGCGTCCCGCCGCACACTCTGCACCGGACAGGCGAGGCGGATCTGCGACTGCCAACCCGCCGTAAGGGGGCCGATATATTCCCGCGATCCACCCGGGATCACGTACCACTGGGGGCGATTGGCCACATCGAGCAGGCCGTGGTTGGCAAAAAAGCGCAGGAAGAAGCCAAGGGGGAACGCGCGCATATCGGCCAGGGTCGATGACCAGATCGCAGCTCCCATCGGCAAGATATAGTGGCGGGCGAAGTAGTCGCTAAACTCCCCCGCCAGCAGAAAGTCCCCCAGGGTCAGCTCGGGGCCAGCCCCCTGATGCTGACCATCCGCCAGCCAAGCCCGAGCCTCCCGGTTGAACCGCAAAATCTCGGCGACAAAGCCGTAAAAGCGCGGACTCAAGAGATTGCTGCGCTGGGCAAACAGGGTATCGAGGTTGTGGCCGTTGTACTCCAGCCCCTCCGGGCTCTTCACCGAGAAGCTCATCTCGGCCGGTTGCTGCGCCATGCCGATCCGCGCCAGCAACTTCAAGAAGTTGGGGTAGGTGCGATCGTTGAAGACGATAAAGCCGGTATCGATGGCATAGCTGCGGCCAGCCAGATTCACATCGACGGTGGCGGTGTGACCACCCAGCATCGGCGCCGCCTCGAACAGGGTAATGTCATGGAGTTTGTGGAGCAGAAAACCGGCGGTGAGCCCCGAGATCCCTGAACCGACGATGGCGATCTTTTTCTTCATGAATGGCTTCCTTTCGATACGAGTGCGCGGCCAAGGCGCAGCCAGAGCCCCACCGGCAGCGCGCCAAGCAGGCGCAGCAACCAGATGAAACGGCGGGGAAAGTGGATCTGGTGACGACCAGCGGTCAGCCCGTCCATGATGGCGCGAGAGGCCTCTTCCACCGTCACCAGACAAGGCATGGGAAAATCATTTTTGGCGGTAAGCGGCGTCTGGACAAAGCCGGGGCGGATCAGGGTCACCCCGATCCCTTTGCTGGCCAAATCGAGGCGCAAGGCATCCGCCAGATAGTCGAGGGCCGCCTTGGAGGCGCCATACGCCTCGGCCCGCGGCAGCGGCAGCCAGCTCACCGACGAGCTGACGATGGCCAGCCGGGATCCCGCCCCTAGCAGCGGCAAGAAGGCGGCCAGCGCATGACCGGTGGCGGTCAGATTGGTGTCGATCACCCGGGCAAACAGCTCGCTGTCAAACCCCTCGCCAACATCCATGTACTCGCAGTTGCCTGCGTTGAGGATCAGCAGATCGAGGGATGGCAGGGTGGCAGCCACCCCGCTCATTGCTGCCACATCCCGGGCATCGAA
>NZ_JRGK01000273.1 GCF_000764645.1 Aeromonas finlandensis | reverse complement strand
GATGTGCTGCAGGAGTGGGCGGCTCGCCCCGAGCTGGCCAGTCTGGCGCAAGTCTTTTGCAACCAGCTCACCCTGATCCGCGATCTGGGGCGTAGCCGCCGGGATCAGAACGTGCTGCGCGACTCCCTGCGTCAGATAAAGGGCGAGGGGGAACGCCAGCGCCAGCACGAGAAGTTGCTGGGGGAGCAGCTGGTTGGCCAGTCGGCGGTGATCCGCGGCCTGCGTGAGCAGATCGCACAGGCGGGACAGCACAAGCTGACCGTGCTCATTCAGGGGGAGACCGGCAGTGGCAAGGAGGTGGTCGCCCGCTTGGTGCATCAGTGCTCCGAGCGCGCCGCCAAGCCGTTCGTCGCCATCAACTGTGCCGCCATCCCCGAGAATCTCATCGAGAGCGAGCTGTTCGGTTATCAGAAGGGAGCCTTCTCCGGCGCCCTCTCCAACAAGACCGGGCTGGTGGCGCAGGCCAATGGTGGCACCCTGTTTCTCGATGAAGTGGGCGATATGCCCGCCGCCATGCAGGCCAAGCTGCTACGGGTGCTGGAAACCCGCAGCTACCGGCCCCTTGGGGCAGAGCAGGAGTATCACTCCGATTTTCGCCTTATCGCCGCCACCCATCAGCCGCTGACCCGGCATGTGGAGGAGGGGCAATTCCGTGCCGACCTCTACCACCGTCTCTGCCAGTGCCTGCTGCTGATCGCCCCCTTGCGCGAACATATCGAGGATGTGCCGTTGCTCTGCCAGCACTTCATGGCCCAGTTTGCCGCGCAGGATGACAAGGGGCTGGCTGGCTTGCAGCGCAAGTTCCTCAAGCAGCTGCAAAGTTACGACTTCCCCGGCAACGTGCGCGAGCTGCGCAATCTGCTGGAGGTGGCCTGTGCCCACACCCGTCACGGTGAAGAGGTGGGGCTTGGTGCCTTGCCGCCGGAGCTGCGGGATCGGGTCTGTGCCGAGCTGCCCGATGCGCTGGATGATTACAACCATATCCGCGATCTGCGCCGGGCCATGCAGCAGTACGAAGCGTCAGTGATTGAAGCGCGCCTGCGTTACTTTCAGGGCAATCGCATGCTGGTGGCCGAGAGCCTCAATATTCCCAAGCGCACCCTGGATCACAAGTGCCAGAAACTGGAGGTGAACTGATGAGCATCATCGGTTTGTTGCCCCTGCTGCTGGCGACCGGCAATGCGGTGCCTCCCCTCGATATGGAGGCCTGGCAAGCGTGTCGTCGTGAGCCATCCCCGCTGATCCGGCTCGCCTGCTATGACGCCCTTGGCAATGAGGCGACGCCATCAGGCAGCAAGGAGAGCACCAAATCTCCGGCCTGGCTGGCGATAGCGGAGCAGGAGCAGGCCCGTCTGCCGGATAGCCCCCCCTTCCTGTTGCGACAGGATGAGGAGAGCGGCACGGCGGTACTGACCCGCCCGGCCCTGCGCGGTGCCACCTTGGCGATCGGTTGTGTCAACAGCATCACTCATATCCGCTTGCGGCTGGATGCGCCGTGGCGCGGGGAGACGGTTGAGGTTGCGCTGGATGGTCAGGCTGCTGGCAGCAGCCAGAGCTGGTTTATCCGCGATCAGGGATTGCTGCTCGAATATGGCCGCGGTCTGCCCGCCATCGAGGAGCTAAAACGCTGGATTGGTCATCGTGAGTTGCAGGTTCAGGCCGCCAACGGCGCCTTGCTGCGGGTCGATCTCAGCGGCCTGAAAGAGGCACTGATACCGGTGCGCCAACAGTGTCGCTGGTAGGGGGGAAGATGAGCTATCAACACCCCTGGTGTAGCCGTCTGCTTACTAGCTTGCCGGATGCACAGATCAAAGGTGCCGTGCTGGCCGATGAGCCGCGCTGGGACTATGTGGAGACCGAGCTGGTCAAACTGGGCTCCCTTGCCCACAGCCAGGTCGATCTCAATGCAGTGGCCGAAGCCTGTCTGGGGTTGCTGGAGAGCCGCACCAAGGATATGCGGGTGCTGGCCCAACTGCTGCGCTGCCTGCAACATCCGGCCAAGGCGACCCCGATGGGGGCGGCGCTGAGTTTGCTGGAGGCCTGGATCAAGGCTTACTGGCTGTTGGCCTGGCCGGGGAATGGGACCCAGAAGCAGCGATTGATGGTGCAGATCATCAAGCGCTTCGAGGGGGCACTGCCCAGGGTGAGTGAGAGCGCCTCGGCGGCGGAATTGGCTCAGTTGCTGGCGCAGGCTGAGCAACTGGAGGCCGTCTGGCTGGCCCAGTGCCCTGACAAGGGGGAACTGCTGGATCCCCTGATGATGGGGTTGAAGCGGGCCCAGCGACAGCAGGTTGCCCAGGCTCAGGCAGATGCCGGAGGTCAACCTGCAAGCAGCGTTGTTGCAGCCACAGCCAGTGCGAGCGGCATGGCGGGCACCATGGTGCTCAGTGGCAGCAGCAAGGGCTCCGGGGTCGAGATCGACAGCTCCAACGATCGGGCATGGCGACAGACCCAGCTCAAGGTGGCGGAGCTGCTGATTGAGCGCCAGCCGGAGGCGGCGATCGGTTATCGGCTGCGTCGTCACGCCATCTGGGCTGGCATCACCACCCCGCCCATGACGGCGCAGGGGAACAAAACCCAACTGGCCTCCATGTCGGCAGACATGGTGGATGAGTATCACGCCGCCATGGGCACGCCAGATCTGGCGCTCTGGCAGCGCATTGAGCAGAGCCTGACGCTGGCCCCTTATTGGTTCGAGGGGCACAGGCTCTCGGCCGAGGTGGCCCAGAAGCTGGGATATGGTGCGGTGGCGCAGGCCATCATGGCGGAGCTGGATGCGTTTTTGCAGCGCCTGCCCGCGCTGCGGGATCTCACCTTCAGCGATGGTTCCCCGTTTCTCTCCCCCGAGTGCAGCCGCTGGTTGCAGCCTGCCAAGAGCAGTGGGGGCGGCAGTGGACAGGGCGAGCTGGCCGAGGAGGTCGCCTTGCGTCATGGGGAGCTGGGGGTTGCCGCCGCGCTCGCCCTGCTTGATGAGCGGATGGCACAGATGAAAGAACCAAGAGCCCGCTTCCATGCCCAGTTGGTGCAGGCGGAGTTGTTGGAGCAGGAAGGCATGGAGGCGCTTGCGCGCCAGCAATATCAACACTTGTGGCAAGAGGCAGATCGCCTTGGGTTGTCGCAGTGGGAGCCCGGGCTGGTCAGCCGCCTGGCCCCCTATGCCACCCATTTGCCGAAATAAGTGCCGAAATGAGTCATTGAGTCGGAGTTGGATCACATTTTATGTTCAAAACCATCTTTACCTTTCTGCGGCAACAGCTGCCGAAACTGAAACCCTCCTGGCCCCTGCTCGGTGTGGCGCTGTGGGTTGTCGCCCTGATCCTGGTGTGGTGGCTGGGGCCTCGCATCGAGATCCGTGACGCCAAACCATTCGAGTCCTTGTGGGGGCGGGTGGTGTTTACCCTGCTCTGGCTCTGGTTGCTGCTGGGAGTACTCTCCTGGCGGGTCTGGCGCAAGATGAAGCAGCTCAAGGCCGAGCGCCAGCATGAGGTGCTGCTGGAACAGGATCCGGTCAAAGGGCTTATCGACAAACAGGCGCTGTTCCTCAATCGCTGGTTGCAAGCCCTGAGTGAACACCTTGGCAAGGGGGCGCTCTACGCCATGCCCTGGTATCTGGTGCTGGGTCTGCCCGGCAGCGGCAAGAGCAGCCTGATCCACCGTGCCAACCCGGCCAACAAACTCAACCCCAGACTCGATACCGAACTGCGGGACGTGGCACAAGGCCAGCTGGTCGACTGCTGGTTGGGGGAGCAAGCGGTGATGCTGGATCCGGCCGGTGCGCTGTTGTCACAAGCCGAGCCCGAGCTGGATCCGCAAGCTCGCAAACATGAGCGCCTGTGGCTGCATCTGCTGAACTGGCTCAACGAGCACCGTCGTCGTCAGCCCCTCAATGGTCTGGTACTGACTGTTGATTTGGCGTGGCTGTCCGCGGCCAGCGTGGCCGAGCGCAAGGCGTATGCCCAGCTGATGCGTGCCCGGTTGCAAGAGGTGTCGGCCACCATGAATACCCGGCTGCCACTCTATGTCACCTTCACCAAACTCGACATGCTGCGCGGCTTTGATGTGGTCTATGAGCAGCTGGACAAAGAGGCCCGTGACGCCGTGCTGGGGGTGACCTTCAACCCCGGCAGCAGTCAGGGCAAATCCTGGCAGCAGGATCTGGCGCTGTTCTGGGATCAGTGGGTCGACAATCTCAACCGCAATCTGCCCGAGATGATGCTGGCCCGGCTCGATGCCGCCCAGCGCAGCGCCCTCTTCTCGTTTGTCCGTCAATTGGCGGGTCTCAAGGATTATGTGACCAGCCTGCTCGATGAAACCCTGACCATTGAAGAGAGCAAGCCACTGCTGGTGCGCGGTGTCTATATCAGCTCCGTCTATCAGCAAGGGGTCCCGTTCGATGCCTTTGCTCAGGCCGCCTCCCGGCGTTACAGCTTGCCCGAGCCTATTCACTCCGCCCTGCGCGGGGAGTCCAACACCTATTTCGTGCGCAAGTTGTTCTCTTCGATCATCTTCCCCGAGGCCCATCTGGCCGGGGAAAACCGGCGGCATACCCTCTATCGTCGTCGCCGGATGGCCATTGGACTCGGCTGCCTGTCGCTCTTCTCGGCAGCCCTGATCGGTGGCTGGCACTACTTCTACCGGGTCAACGAGGAGGCGGGGCGCAATGTACTGACCAAGGCACAAGCGTTCACCGAGACTAATGAGGTCGCTGATGAACATGCCTTCGGTATCAGCCAGTTGCCACGTCTCAACCTTATTCGCGAAGCGACCTTGTCATTTGGTAACTACCGCGAACGGATGCCGCTGGTGGCTGACCTTGGCCTCTATCAGGGGGATGAGATTGGCCCCTATGTGGAAGGCTCCTATCTGCAACTGCTGGGGCTGCGTTTCCTGCCTGCCCAGATGCAGGGGCTGCTGGAGGATCTCAACCGGGCACCGGCTGGCAGCGAGGAGAAGCTCTCCATCCTGCGGGTGATGCGGATGCTCGATGATGCCTCCGGTCGCAACAAGGCGCTGGTGGAGCAGTACATGGCCAGCCGCTGGCAGAAAGCGTTCCCGGGACAGGGGGCGGTACAGGAGCAGCTGATGGGGCATCTTGACTATGCCCTCGATCATACCGACTGGCATGCCGCTCGCGCCGCCCGGGATCAGGCCGCCATCACGGCATTTGTGCCGTTCAAGGAGCCGGTGTATGGCGCCCAGCGTGAACTGGGCAAATTGCCCATGTATCAGCGGGTCTATCAGAATCTGGTGGTGAAGGCGGGCGATGTGTTGCCGCCGGATCTCAATGTCCGCGATGAGGTGGGCCCCACCTTTGATACCGTGTTTGCCCTGCGCAACGAGAGCGCCGGTCAGGTGCCGCGTTTGCTGACCTGGCCCGGGTTCAGTGACTTCTTCCTCAAGCAGGACAAGGCGCTGATCGATCTCACCGCCATGGATGCCTGGGTGCTGGGCCAGCTCAAGCTGAGCCAGTTGAGCGAGGCGGATCGCAAGGAGATCACCCGTCAGGTCAACGATCGCTATGTCACCGATTACGTCAACCAGTGGCAAAAAATGTTGACCAATCTCGATGTGCAGACCCTTGCCAGCCCCGAGCAGGCGCTCGATGTGCTCTCCGCCATCACCGGCAACGACCAGCCGTTCCAGCGGGTGCTTGCCTCGCTGGATGACAACACCCGCATTCGCAAGATCTCCGATGCAGAAGGGGATCCGGCGCAGGCGATCTCCGCACGGATCGGGCGTCCCTTTATGGCTACCAATGGCGTATTGACCGGCCGTGGCGAGCAGGGGCCGCTCATTTCGGAAGTGAACCAGAAGTTGATTGAGCTGCAGCACTATATGGAGCTGATCGTCAATGCTACCGAGCCGGGGCAATCAGCCCTCAAGGCGGTGCAGTTGCGTCTGACCAACAAGTACGCCGATCCGGTCTTTGCATTGCAGCAGTATGCCCGTGGTCTGCCCGAGCCGCTCAATCGCTGGGTGGGTCAACTGGCAGATCAGAGCTCGCAACTGGTGATTGATCTGGCGATGTCATCCCTCAATCAGGAGTGGCAAGCGAAGGTGCTGGCACCGTTCAACAGCCAGCTGGCGGATCGCTATCCGTTTAATCCGGGTTCTGCCAAGGATGTGCCTCTCTCCGAGATGGAGCGCTTCTTTGCCCCCGGTGGTACGCTGGACAGCTTCTATCAGGTCAACCTCAAACCCATGGTAGAGGGGGGCTTGATGGCGGGAGAACTGAGCTCACCCATTCAGGCTGAGCTTATCAAACAGCTGGATCGCGCCGCGCGGATCCGCCAGATCTTCTTCAGCCAGCAAGGCAATCTGGAGGTGCAATTTGCCCTCGAGCCCATCGAGCTCACCGCCAACAAGCGGCGCAGTGTGCTCAACCTGGATGGCCAGTTGCTGGAGTATGCCCACGGTCGTCGCAACAAGATCCCGCTGGTGTGGCCAAACACCATGCGTGACGGGGCCGAAAGCAAGATCACCCTGGTGCCGGCAGCCCGCGAACGCTCACCGCGCAGCGAAGGCTTTGTTGGTCCCTGGGCCATGTTCCGCCTGATGGACAAGGGGGAGCTGACTCAGGTCAACGAGGCCACCTTTGATGTGCGCTTCCCGGTGGATCAGGGTGCCATGACCTATCGGGTCTATACCGACAGCGCCCAGAACCCCTTCACCGGCGGCCTGTTCAGCCAGTTCAGCTTGCCTGAATCCCTCTATTGATCATGTTGGGGGGCGCCATGCCCCCCGCATTTTGGAATTCGATATGTCACAGAATCAACAAGGCCAGCAGGCATTGAAAGTGGGGCGAGACCCCAGAATGTTGCCGGAGTACGAGGCGCTGCGCGCCGAGCTCAACAAGCTCAGCCACGCCTCCCGCCCCGAGGTGGATTGGGTCAGGATCCATCAGCTCGCCAGTCAAATCTTTGAAAAGCATGGGGTGGATCTGCAAACCGCCATCTACTTCACGCTGGCGCGCTCCCGCATTCAGGGGCTGAGCGGCTTTACCGAAGGGTGCGAGTTTCTCGCCAACCTGATCGTCACTCAGTGGGAGAGTTTCTGGCCGCCGGTGCATCAGGAGCGGGCCCGCATCGAGATGCTCGACTGGTTTATCGCCCGCATCAGCGATGTCATTCGCCAGTACCAGATCAGCCACGAGGACAAGCGGTTGATCTACCGCTGTGAACGGGCATTGCAACTCATCAGCGAGAAGCTGCACAACGCCGGTTTGAGCCGCATCCCCCGGGTCGAGAATCTGGTGCACTTCATCGAGGGGTACACCCACCTGTTTGACGAGACCGAGATCGTCATCGTCTCCGATGAGCCGGGCCTCAAGGATGAGCTGCAGATCCCGCCGATGGTCTTCTTCAAATCCGACATGGAGAGCGACCACGGCCCCTCTGCCGGGGCAACCCCGCACCTGCCTCAGGGCAGTATTCTGGTGGGGCGCGAGAAGGGGCAGATGAAACCGACCGTGATCAAGATTGAGCAGCACAGCAAACAGCGCCCCGCCTGGTTCTGGTTTGGCTGTGGTCTGCTCACTTGTGCCTTGCCCATGATGGGGTGGTTTGGCTGGCAACATCAGCAGCAGGAGAAGGTCATCGCGGCGCAGCGGTTGCAGCAACCCGCCGCAGCGTTGCCGCAGGCCCTGAGTTATGACGACATTCGCCAGGCGCGCATCGTGCTGGGGGAGCAGACCCTGCAAGGGATGGAGAGCGAGCTGGTATCGCGTTATCAGGCGCAGCTGGGACGGCTGGAGCAGACCTCGCCGCTCTACTGGTACCGCTATGGTGAGGGGCTGCGCAATTCACTGCAGATGCTCTATCCCGACTCGCTGGCGGTCAAGGCGCTTGATAAGCAGTGGCAGACCGCGCTGGCTGGCCAGCAGGGGGATCTCAACCGGGTGCCGACCTATCTGGAGGCGCGCGCCGGGGTGGATGCCCTGATCGATCAGCTGCTGGAGCTGGAGCGTCAGCGCAAGACGGTCACGATTTCCTACCTCAAGTCCCAGCTCTACGAGGTGCAGAAGAACCTGATGCAGGAGATCCCATTCAGTTTGCGCCTGAGCGAACTGGAGGCGCGAAAAGCGACGCAGGAGCCTATTACGGCCGCCGAGCTGAAAGGGATAGAGAGTGACTTGAAAGCACTCAATATTCGGCTCTACCAGCTGCAACAGGGGCTATCTGGCAGTTGATTGCTCTGCACGGCGCAACCAGTTGCGCATAATCCAGCGCGTTTCACCGCAGATGCAATTTTTGGCAGGGGGATTGCCCAGTTTGCGCAATCCCTTGCGAACGGATAATTCTGTTATTTATCGAAAGGCTATAACTGTCTGATTTTATTTTGTTTATTTCGTATTCGCTGAATGGCATAGCCTGTGCTGTGGCCTGTTCTGTTTATTCGCTGTTTATCACAACCCCCTGTGCCCGGTGTGTTCCACTGGCTGTCACAGGGGCAGAGGGATGATGTTTGTGCATCTCCCCGCTCATATGGAGAATGACTATGTGCCCCGCTATCGCACTGCTCGGTGACATCGGCACCGACCACGATGGCTTCCCACCGACCCCGGTGATAGCTGCCAGTCCCGACGTGTTCCTTGATGGCAAGCCTGTGGCTCGGCAAGGTGATCCGCTGGCACCTCACGACAAGCCCAACAACCCGACGCACCCACGGGCCATTGCCAGCGGCGTTGGCTCTGTGCTGGTGAATGGCAAACCCATCGCCGTCACCGGCACGGCAGTGGATTGTGGTGGCGTGGTGATTGGTTCCGGTAGCGGACAGGCAGGATAAGGAACAGAGTCATGGCGCAAAGCACAGGATTACAATTCACCGTCAAGGTTGGCGCACTGGCTGACAACACCTTTGCGGTTGCCAGCTTCAAGCTCGATGAGGGGCTGAACCGCCCGTTTAGCCTCAAACTGGAAGTGGCCAGTCCGCAACCGAACATCGACTTTGGCGCCGTGCTGGACCAGCCCTGTGAGCTGCTGGTGTGGTATAACGGCGAGCTGCAGCGCCGGGTATGTGGCGTTGTGAGCGAGTTCGCTCAAGGGGATAGCGGCTTTCGCCGTACCCGTTACAGCTTGGAAGTCAAACCTGCGCTGTGGCGATTGGGCCTGCGCCAGAACTCCCGCATCTTCCAAGCCCAGAAGCCCGATGAAATCCTCAGTATCCTGCTGCAAGAGCACGGCATCACCGACTACGCCTTTGCGCTGAAGAACGAGCACGCCCAGCGCGAATACTGCGTGCAGTACCGCGAGACTGACCTCGATTTTGTGAACCGCCTTGCCGCCGAAGAGGGCTTGTTCTACTTCCACGAGTTTGAAGCAGGCAAACACTGCATCGTCTTTGCCGACGACGCGGCGGCCCTGACTGCCGGCCCCGAGCTATTCTTCAACCTCGGCAACCGCTCGCTGGAACAAGGCCCCTATGTGCGCCAGTTCCACTACCGCGAAGCGGTGCGCCCCTCGGATGTTGAACTCAAGGACTACAGCTTCAAGACCCCGGCTTATAGCCTCTCCCAGAAGAACATGGGGGCAGAGCTGGAGCACCAGCGCGACACCTACCAGCACTTTGACTATCCGGGGCGTTACAAGCAGGACGGCAGCGGCAAGGCATTCGCCCAGCACCGGCTCGATGCCCTGCGTAACGACGCGGTGGCGGGCAGTGGCAAGTCCAACAGCGCCGCGTTGCTGCCGGGTCAGCACTTTTCATTGACCGAACACCCCAACGGCAGCCTCAACACTGACTGGCAAATCGTCCATATCCGCCACACCGGCGAACAACCCCAGGCGCTGGAGGAAGAGGGCGGCAGCGGCCCGACCGTCTACCACAACGAATTTGGCGTAGTGAAGGCGAGCACCACCTGGCGCGCCCGCATCGGTAGCCCCGAGGCGCCCCACAAGCCGATGGTAGATGGCCCGCAAATCGCCATCGTGGTCGGCCCGGAAGGGGAGGAGATTTACTGCGACGAACATGGCCGGGTCAAATTGCAGTTCCCGTGGGACCGCTATGGCTCGAGCAACGACCAGAGCTCCTGCTGGGTGCGGGTGAGCCAAGGCTGGGCCGGCGGTCAATACGGCATGATGGCCATCCCGCGCATCGGCCACGAGGTCATCGTCTCGTTTCTGGAAGGTGACCCCGACCAGCCTATCGTGACGGGGCGCACCTATCATGCCACCAACCGGCCACCTTACGAGCTACCCGCCAACAAGACTCGTACCGTGCTGCGCACAGAAACCCATCAGGGCGAGGGCTTCAACGAGCTGCGTTTTGAAGACCAGGCGGGGCAGGAAGAGATTTACATCCACGGTCAGAAAGACCTGAACCTGCTTATCGAAAACGATGCGGCCTGGCACATCAAGCACGACGAGCATCGGGACATCGACAACGAGCGGGTGACCCGCATCAAGGCCAACGACCACCTGACGGTGGAGGGCGAGAAGCGCGACCACATCAAGGCTGACTATTCGCTGACGGTGGATGCTTCCATGCACCAGAAATTGGGGCAGTCATTGTTGGTTGATGCAGGTCAGGAGGTTCATCACAAGGCAGGCATGAAGATCGTGATGGAGGCGGGGGCTGAACTGACCCTGAAAGTCGGCGGCAGCTTTGTGAAGATTGATGCCGGTGGCGTGACCCTCAGTGGTGGCTCTATCAAGATGAACTCTGGCGGCAGTCCGGGTTCCGGCTCTGGTTGGGGTGGGCAGATGCCGATTCAGCCTGATGATGTGGAGGTGGTGGCACCGCCTCCCCCAGTCGATCCGGTGCGCCAGATTGCGACCTTGAAATCTGCCGAGCCGGTCTGCGAGATATGTGAACAGCTGGCCAAGGAGGGCAAGTAATGGTGTTGCCAGAGCTCACCTTGGTACATGGTGAGCGTCTTTATCTATTGCTCGATGGCGGGCAGCTTTCCGAACTTGAGAGACAACTGTTCGAGGTCTGCGATAGCCCGGCTTACCAGCCGCTCTATCTCTACGCCCCCTGGGATAGCCTGCGGGAGGTCTCTCCCTGTCTGGTGGAGGCCAACGAACCCTTGCTCGGTTGGTTCAAGAGCCTGCCTGCCAATACCGGATGGTTGCTCGCCTCGCATTTGACGTTATTGCCGCTGGCTGACCAGTTGCGCCAGCTTATCGAGGTCGAAAGCCCCTATGGCAGCCGCATTCTGCTCAAGCTGGCGGCCCCGGAAACCATGGTATGCCTGATGGTGGGTGCTGACCCCTGGTTTTGGCAGGGGATAGCACAAGTCTGGTTGCCGACTCGTGCGGGTTGGCACCATTGGCAGGTCAAAGAGACGCTTGCCGAGCCGATGGGCGACAGGTGCAGGCTGACCGAGCCACAGTGGGCTCGCTTGAGCGAAGTGAGCTGGCAAAACCATTTGGATGGGGCGTATCGCCACATGCAGGCGTGGTTTCCAGCCCGATTGGCGCAGCAGCTCGATCCGCAGGAGTGGATTGTCCGCTGGGCCCAACAGGCTTATCAACTGGGATTTCAGACCGAGCGCGACCTGCTGCTGTTTTTCAATGTGCTGGGATTTGTCGGCGAGGGATGGTGGCAGGGGGATGACTACCCGACGCTGACCAAACTACTGACAACACCTTCGGCGCAAACCCCGTCACAACGTGTGGAACTGGCAGCCAGCTGGGCTGAGCAGCACGCATTACCACAGGAGTTAAGCTAAATGGGCCAACAAAACCAAGCCAAGGGTGGACCCAATCAGGTGGCCATAGCGACCAGCAACAAGGATTGCAAAAGCCCGGTTGGCACCTGTCCCTTTAAAAACAAAGAGATTGCCCTGGTACCGGTGCGCTATGCCCTCGATGAAGTATTTGAGGAGCCAGCAAAACAACCCCATCCTCTGCCCGCCAAACACTTCAAAGGCCCCTTGGCGCTCAAGGCCAATCCCTACACCCTGCGCCAATTGCGCGATGGCTGGCTCTATCTCTTTGACGAAACAGCGAAAGAGCTCGATGAGTACGAGGTCAGGGGTAGTCAGTTTATTCATGCCAGCAAGGGTAGCAAGGGGCATCTGCTTTATCCGGCCAACCACAAAGTGGCGATAGCCTTCTCCCATCAGCGCTGGACCGAGCGGCTGAAAAAGGAGTATCGCAAAGAGAGCAGCCTGCGCAGCAAAGGGATGCGCTCGTTCAATCTGCTCTCGTTGGCCCGCAAGATGGGGGGCGAGCATGCGGGATTATTGGATTTGCTCTCTACTCACGTAGCCGACATGGGCTTGCCCAACGAGGGATTCATTAACAGCTGTGCCCCTCTCAAGGCTCCCGCAGGTGTTGAATCCGGCAAGCTGTGGCACGACAAACCCGCAGGCTCACCGGAGGCTAGCAAGGCTGGCATAGCAGATTTGAAAAGCGCTCTGGTGGTGGCACTCGATGACCACATCTCGGATATGCACGATGTGGCCGAGCGCCTGAGCGACATCCTCCTCCGCTATGAACATCCCTTTAATGACGACGACACCCGCCACCGCTGGAACATGGCCGGTATTACCGAGATGCTGGCTCTGCCACAGCTTGATGAGAGCAGTTTGCCGGTCTCAGTCAGGGGCGACCGTCTGGCGACCTTCAAGCTCAAGAAGCAGTTGCAGTCATATCTGGTTGCCAAGCATGACTACAAAGATCGTCAAGGTAGTGGTAATCACTACATCGATCTGGGCGCCGAGCAGAGCCTGATGGCGCAGCATGCCGCGCTCAAGCAGTGGGGCCTCAACCCCGACAAGTGGGCCAGCTGGCCCGGGGTGCGCTTTGATGACGAGGTGAACTGGTCTGGGCTGGAAGGGATGATTCAGCAATACGCGCAAGGGGTGGATGCCTTGCGCCCGCGCTGGCTGGCTACTTATGACGATGCCCTGCAGCTACTGCAGGCGTTACCGACCTCCCCTTTGCTGTTGGGGCTCGATAGCCAGACGGAGGATACCCAGACCCTGCTGCTGGCCAGCAGCAGCCAGTGGATCTTTAGCCTGTTTTTTGCCCCCGACACCAAGCGGGGTGAACAGTTGACCAAGGCATTGAAAAAGGGTGCGCTGCCCGCGCTGGCACACTACGGCTTTGATATCGAGGTTAAAAAAGAGCTCGAGAACAACCCCGGCTGGATTGGGGTGGGCAATATCACCGGTGTCGCTAATATGTTGGCAGCGATGGAGGCGATAGCCAGCAACCATCTTCTGAGCGATAGCAAGCTGCTTGGCGGGCTCCATGAGGGCGCCAAGGCGACCATGAGAGCCCTCAAAGGGGCCATCGCCGGGGTGGCCATCAAACCATGGCAACAGCTCAGCGAGTTACTGCATCCCCATCTGCTCAGCGGTGAAAAACTTGGCCGCACTCTGAGCCTGGTGGTGCTCGAATCCATTCACACCGGCCAGCAGGTGCGCATCAACTCCGCATTTGTGGCCGAGAGCAAAGCCTTTGTGGCTCAGGTGCAGGGCAACCTGCTGGGCAAGTTGGCAACGCCCGGTGTCAATATCACAGAGGGCCACCTTGGCCGGATGAAGGCGGCAGGCGCCGAGTGGTCGCAGCTGGAATGGCCCCGTCTGTTTGTGCAGGAAGGTGGCCTGCAGGAGGAGTTTGAGCGCAAGATGACCAGCTACCTCAACTTGCAACGGCAAGGGGCCAAAGGGGCACAAGCGGCCGCCAAGGTGTGGCAAGAGTGGGGCAACTTTGGCGGGCTGGCGGCCCTGCTCAACATCGCCAACCTGACGGTGGCGCTGCAAGGGTATGACGAGAACTCGAGCAAGCTGCAGGGCAACCCCGCCGCCCAGCTGGAGCTGAGCCGTAACCTGGCTTACACCGCCGCCTGGACCGGCAGCGCCATGGTGGCCATCAAGCAGGGGCAGGTGGTGGTGCCTGAACATCTTCTTGAGAAACGCTTGGCTCTTGCCATGAAGGAGAACCCCGCCTTGGTACGTCGCTTTGCCCTCACCACCGGCTGGATGACCGGACTGGGACTGCTGGCGGCGGGGCTGGAGGCGTGGGAGACCGGTATCAAGCTACTGGATGATACCAATGCCGATATGGAAAAGGTTGGTTATGGATTAAAGCTGGGGGGCGTCGGGGTGCAGGGGTTTGCCATGGGGCGATCTCTTATGCTGTTGGGCCGTGGTGCATCACTTGGTGCAATCTGGGCCCCCTGGATGGTTGCCACCATCGGTATCGGCAGTCTGCTCTATCTGGTTGCCACCGTGATACTGGCCCGCTACAGCCGCCTGCCTGTCGAGCGCTGGCTGTTGCACTCCACTTGGGGTACCAAACCAGCCGGGTGGCCTGCGGCTGAAGAGCTGATCCAATATGAGCGGGTTGCCTGTCAGCCGACGGTGGAGCTCAAGGAGGGGAAGCTGACCGTTGCGCTGCCACCGCACCTGCGCACCATCACCTTGCAGTTGTCGATAAAGCGGCTTGGCTATCAGCTTGCCAAGCAGAGCTACCCCGCCTCCGCGCTAACTCCTGTGCTGGGGCCTGCACAAGAGGCCGCCATCAAGGTGACCAGCCAAGGGGCAGGACAAGTGACACTGGCGGTCGCCGCCAATCAGGGGGATGAACTGCAGTTGCAGATAGGTTACCCGGCAGCAGAGAGTTTAAGCGGCCAGCCCTTGCGCTTTATGGCCCGTGGCACCCTGGCCAAAGGGGTGGTTTTGACCGCTGAAATCGATGATAAACTGCCCACCCAGGGCACCTTGATAGAGTTGAAATAAGATGAGTGACACCACAGAGCACAAGCAGAACGCAGAGAATGCAGAGGCTGATGGCGCCAACCACTACTACAGCGAGCAGTACCTTGAGTTGCAAAAGGAGCCTGTTTTATATGAGTGGCATATTGACCATGCCCCGCGAGCTGCATGGTCATCGTCACTGTTAATGGGAGGTGCGTGTTGGCTAATTGCATTAATGGTTTTTATTAATAGCGATAGTCAGAACCCTTGGCCGTTAATTTGGGTGCTTTTAATTCTGGGGGGCTGGGGTGTTATTTTTTCGCGCTACTTAACTGACCCCAATCAGCTCTATCACTACCGAATGACTGCCAAGGGGATCTACTACACCCAGCAGGACAAGATCCCGGAAGTGGCTTACACCATTATGCGTGGGATTGGTGGCCTGTTGATTGTGGGTAGCATCATCGCTGTTGGCTTGGTGGGCCCGCTGGCACTGGCCGGAGCGGGTGCGGGTGCATTTCTGGCCTTTAAAATTACCAATATGAAGCCAAGGGTCCGCCATTATGGGTGTATTTTTAAGGGCTCAGGTGAAATATCAGTTTTTGGCAAGCTGTGCGGTATGGAAATCATGGAGATCCCATATAGCGGGGGGGAATATGCTCTCGTATTTAGCAAGCCAGAGGAATATCAACGTGTACTTGGTGATATCACGCGAGCGTTACCGCAATATAAAGTGATTGAAGCAGCCAGCCGCAAAGAGTTCGGTTATTGACCCTAGCGAGGCAGAGAGGCCGCAATTCAATGTCGCTGCCTCTTTGATTGACCAATAACGGTGCAATTTGCAATAGCGCCTGCTTTCTTCTCCCTTTTTTCACTCTGCGAACCCTGATTTCTATGACATATCGAGTCCTATGGCTGGCGCTGACCGCCAGCATGATAACCGCCTGCTCTGCCACTGCGCCACGCACTGACGCAGAGCTATCCCAAGCCGCAAAGCAGGGGGATGGCCGCGCCCAGTATGAGCTAGCCAAACGGCTGGCGAGCCAGCCTGATTACCCCAACGCCATGCACTGGATGCAGCAATCCGCCGAGCAGTCGGGCCCCCTGGCCGCCGATCAGCCGATCCGCGCTAATGCCGCATGGCAAGTGGGTGACTGGTATCTGGCCGGGCTCGGTGAGCCAAAGAATCCGGCACTTGCCACTCAGTGGTGGCAGCGTTCGGCTCGCCTTGGCAACAGCAATGCCAACTATCGGCTGGGAGTGATGTGCCAGGAGCAGCATCAAGGCAAGTTGGTGAGTGAATGTCTCGACTGGTTCGAGCAAGCCGCCAAGCGGGATCATGCCGAGTCACAGTTGATCCTGGCTCGGTGGTATAGCCAACAACCGGGAGCTGATGCTGATGCCGTCAAATGGTTAGAAAAAGCGGCAGATCTGGGCAACCGTGATTCCCAGTACCTGCTGGGTCAGCGCTATGAAATGGGCAACGGGGTTGCCAAGCGGCCGGATCTTGCCCTGCGCTGGAACGACAAGGCAGCAGCCCAGCAGCAACCGGACGCTTTGCTACAGCAAGCCAAACAGGCCGCACCAAGCAATGCGTTCGCCGCGTATCAACGGGCTGCCAATGCGGGTTCTGCTGAAGCCGAACTCTGGCTTGGCAACGCTTATCTGGCTGGGGAACAGGTATCAGCAGACCCTGCGTTGGGTCGTTACTGGCTGGAGCTGGCCGCTGGACACGGCTCTCATGAGGCCGAATATCAGTTGAGTTTGCAGCAGGTAGACCGGGAGCAGCAGATCCACTGGTTAACCCGGGCTGCTGATGGTGGCGTGACCAAGGCATGGTTCGATCTGGCAGCACTACAGCAGGAGCAAGGTGAACTGGAGCAGGCCAGAGCCAGTTATGCCAAGGCCGCCCGACAAGGGAATACGGCAGCACTCTATGCCTACGGTGAAATGCTGCGCCTCGGTCAGGGGGGCAAAGAGGATTACGCGCTGGCACTCAAGCAGTATCGTCAGGCGGCCCAACAAGGTGATCGTATGGCGCAATATCGGATGGGAACACTGCGTGAGAAAGGTCTGGGAGCACCGCGAAACAGGGTACATGCCTATGCCTGGCTGTCACTGGCTGCGACAGAAGGGATGCCGGAAGCCGTGCAGGCTCGTGACGAGCTGGAAGCAGCAATGACCAAGCCGGAAGTCAAACAAGCGCAGAAACTCTCTGAGCACTGGTTTGGCAAAATGACATCAACCGTCAGCAAGAGCTAAACACGATCCTAAAGGAAGCAGCCGGATGGCTGCTTCCTTCTTTTTCGGGTAGTCGCCAACCGGTTGTAAACGCAGTCCTGTCATCCATCATCGGGTACCGCTGATTTTCGGGGGATTACCGTAGCGCCACCTTGCCCAGCGCACATTTGTAAAAGCCAGCAACATGCGCAGCATTCGCCTCTCTGGGATTACCGGGGGCACAGGGGTCTGCCAATGCGTTGTTTATCCAGCCATCGATATCACTCTCCTTGATCCCCAGCTGACCAAATCCTGAAGGGATCCCGACCTTGGCTGAGAGGGCCTTGATGGCCTCAATGGCGGCGAGGCTCGCCTCCTCTTCACTCATCTGCCGGGTATCAACCCCCATGGCCTCAGCGATCCGGGCAAAACGCGCAACACAAACAGGCCGGTTGAACTCGCAAATCACAGGTAGCAATATCGCGTTGCAAACACCATGGGGCAGATCGTGGGTTGCCCCGGGTTGATGGGCCAGCGCATGGACCAATCCCAGCCCGGCGCTGTTAAATGCCATACCCGCCAGATATTGGCCAAACGCCATCATTTCGCGGCCCTCGATATCATTGCCATGCATGACAGCCTGAGGCAGATAGCGGCTGATGAGGCGGATTGCTTCCAGCGCAGAGTGGTCAGTCAGGGGATGAGCCCCTTTGGCAACATAAGCCTCTATTGCGTGGGTCAGCGCATCCATGCCGGTTGCCGCCGTCACCGATTGTGGGATGTTGAGCATGATGGCCGGATCATCCACTGCGATATCGGCAATGATCCGGGTATCGATGATCACCTCTTTCACCTGGCGAACCGGATCGGTAATGACAGCATTGCTGGTGACCTCTGCCGCTGTCCCCGCCGTGGTATTGATCGCCACTAAAAAAGCGCCTTCATGCTCAACCTTGCCGACTCCGCTGTAGCGGGTAATGGGGCCCGGATTGGTGGTCAGGATCTTGATCCCCTTGGCTGCGTCAATGGCGCTGCCACCACCGATAGCGATCAGGTAATCGCACCCATGCTCACAAAAAGCCTGATATCCGGCATCGACCACGGCCACTGTCGGATTGGGGGTTGCGCCTTTATCGAGGGATTTGCAACAGGGATGGCAAAACCACTACATCATCGGTGGTAAACAGGAGGCTTGGCCCTGGCAGAGTTACGCTGAATATTGCAACAGGCTGCGGGAAAAGGGGCTGACATTAAATCTGGGGCCGCTGCTTCCCCATGGGGTGCTGCGTTATCAGCTTTGTCAGGAGAGCCAGCAACCGATGAATGCCATGCAGCTCAAACAATTGGCTGCCCTGGTCGATGAATCACTGGATGCCGGTGCGCTGGCAATCAGTCTCGGGCTTATCTATTATCCGGCGCTGTTTAGTCGAATGGATGAGCTGAAGGTATTGGCGGTACGCGCCAGTGCATACGGTCGGCCTCTGGTTGTGCACCTTCGTAGTGAGAGCGATGACATCTTGCCGGCACTGCAGGAGCTCATCGAGCTATGTGAGGCGTGCCAGTGCCGATTACACATCTCCCATCTCAAACTCATTGGTCAGCGCAATGCGACCCATCTTGCCGAGTTGTTAAGGCGTATTGAGCGCCATCAGCTGAGCTTTGACAGTTATCCCTATCATTACGGCAGTACTACCCTGATGTCCTTGCTGCCTCCTGAACTGCTGGCTGGCGAAACGCGGCAAAGCTTGTTCGCAAAACTCAATCAGCCCTCAACACGTGGTGAACTTCGTCTCTGGTATCAAGAACATATCCGCCCTGGCCCCCAAAGTGCCTGGGATAATTTGCCAGCGTTGGTGGGGTGGGAAAATATCCTGATCACTGCAGTAGCAGATGAGTTTGCCGAGCGGTATCTGGGGTTGAGTCTGGCGCAATGTGCCGAGCTGGAACACCAGCACCCGGTGGATTTCATGGTGGATTTGCTGATTTCTCAGCAAGGTCAGGTGCGGTTTATCGACTTTTACATGGATGAGGGCCTGGTCGGCGCCATACTCGCACATCCGCAGGGGATGGTGGGCAGTGATACCCTGTTAGGGGGACGGCTTCATCCTCGCGTATGCGGAAGTTTTGCCCGGATTATCCATCAATTTGTGCAAAAGGAGCGTGTGTTAACGTTGCCTCAGGCGATCCGCAAGATGACCGGGCTGAGCGCAGAGACATTCGGTATTAAGGGGCGGGGGCTGATACGCCCCGGATATGCCGCGGATCTGGCACTCTTTGGTCACGATTTTCGTGACCATGCGACGATTGAATCACCGGAACGATATGCCAGCGGGTTACAGGGATTGTGGGTCAATGGTGAGCGAGTGGTGACAGAGGACCGCTTCGATTCAGATTGTGCTGCCGGAGTGGTGTTGTCAGGACGTGACGGGTCGTAGCGATATGACATCGGTGGTGGGGGATGTCTCAACGTATCTGAACCGGTTCATCGTTGATGAGGTCGATGGGGTAATGTGGATTTGGAAACGCCTCCAATTGGCGTGCTTTCGGCCACTTTTGCGGCCGGAAAATTGAAACCGTTTTCAGAAATCCTTTTCAACTGTGATCCGCTTCAAAGCTTTTTCGGGCGCCAACCTCTAGCATTGGCTCCACGAATTAGGGGCTAGCGCTCCCGATTTTCCCGCTGTGGGAGGTAACCGGATGATCCGGCTATTTCCTTCGTTACTTTCGACGGTCATCATGGATGGCCGTTTTTTTTTGAGTTATTTCACGGTAAAGGGTCGAGCCGCTGGCGCTTTACCGTTAAAATTCCGCTTTTGCACTTGCCCGTGAGTCTTGATGTCTGCGTCCACCCTCTCTTCGGATAGTTATGCCCTGCTCGCCACCCTGCAATTGCAGCGCGTCGCCAGTACCCGTTTGTTGCAAGAACAACTGGCGATGGGCCATGCCCTGATCGATAAACTGACCCGACTGCAGGATGCGGGGCTGGTCAGATTGCGGGGGGAGCAGCAGTGGAGCCTGACCGCCGAGGGGACGCTGGCGCTGATCCTGGGGGTGCGTGCCGGTCTCTGCCCGGCGCCGGACTGGAGCCGGGTGCCCTCATTGACCGGGCAGGAGCTCACCCATGCGGTGGTGCGCGAGCTCTGTCGCGGCAAGGCGGGGGAGGTGCCGACCTATTTCTCGGCCAGCGATCTGCTGACCCTGCTCGATACCCCGGATGCTCACCAATTGCTGGCGGGCTCCAGCCCCGCCTGGCAGCAACTGCTGCTGGAGCACTTCTCACTGCAACTGCTGCTCGATGCCCCTTATGAAGAGCATTGGCCACTGGCCAATGCGCTGGTGCGCTGCGCCCCCGAGGTGCAGGCCCGGGCCAGGAATTTCGAGGCAGAGTGGCGCTGGCTCTGCGGGGATGGCGAGAGCACATCGCCAACCGGCGAGGGCAACGACGCCGCCCCCGGCTGGCCAGCCCTGCAGGCGCTGGCACAGCAGAGCCAGCGCGGCCCGCTCGGCGAGCGACTGCTCACCGCACTGGGTCAGTGGCAGGCAGCCGATGAGGGCGAGGCGGGCCAGTGGCCCCGTTCATTCAGCGCCCTGCTCTGGCTTGGCTGGTTGCAGCAGGCTGATCCCGTCATTGCCAGCGAACAGCGCAAGAAGTGGCAGCGCAGCCTGACTGGCCAGTTCCCCCTGCTTGCCGACCTGCTCAGCCAGTGGGCGGGCGATCGCCACGGTCAGGCGGTCGGCCTGTTCGATACCCTGCAACTGCCGGTGGAGGAGCTCCACTGGGGCTATCTCTGGCTCGATCTCTGCGCGCTGGCCCGTCACGGTGCCCAGAGCCCGCAGGTGGCCATGCTGCACAAGTGGGATCTCTCCCATCTGCTCGATGCCGAGCCCCATCATCGCCTGATGGCGTTTTGTCAGGATCTGCTGCGCATCTTGTTGGGCGAGGCGGCCAAAGGGGCCCCCCTTTGCCAGCTGCGCGGCAGTGAGGAGAGTGCGCCAGAGGGCAGTGACGAGCAGGATGATGACGGGGACGAGGACAAAACCGCGGCCTCTGCCAGCTGGCTCAACTGGTTGCAGGGGCTGGGACGCTCCAGTGGCGTACGCAAGCCGCAGGAGCGGCTGGTGTGGCTGCTCCATGCCGACGGCCCCGAGCTGGAGTGCAAGATCCAGAAGCTGAGCACCAAGGGGGAGTGGACCGCCGGTCGTCGGGTCGATCCGGCCCTGCTCTCCACCCAGTATGCCGCCATGCTCGATGAACACGACTGGGCGCTGGTCCGCACCCTGCCACGGGTGATGGGACGGCTGCCGCGGGATGTCTGGGCACCGCTGGCCGATCACCCCCGCTTGTTCAACGCCAAGGGGCAAAAGCTGCAACTGGCCATCAGCGCCCCCCTGCTGCAGGTGGTCGCCACCGAGCAAGGGATGAGCGCGCAGCTCTGCCCCGATGCGGCCGCCCGCGGGGCCCATATCATGCCGCTGGCGCAGGATCTGTGGCAGCTCATCCTTACCCCGCAGCCGCTGCTCGACCGCTTGCCTGCACTCGAATCCATCCCGCTGCTGCCCGCCGAGGGGTTGGCCGAGCTGCAACGCACGCTGGACGCCATTCCCGAGCTGCCCTGGCACAGTCAGGTCGAGGGGCTTAGCGGCAACGCCGAACTGGCTCCCTGGCCGGGCATTCCTTCGGTGCAACTGGATTGGCAGGATGGTCAGCTGTCGGTCAAGCTGGTCACCCGCTTTGACGAGTTGCCACCCCAACCTCTTGGCAAGGGGGAGCCCATCGTGCGGCAGGGGATCAAGGCGTATCACTACTGGCAACGGGATCTCGCGGCCGAGAAGGTGCAGGCCCAGCTGCTGCGCAATCAATTGCCCATCGGCCTGCCCGGCAGCGAGTGGCTGCTGCAGGGGGAGCAGGCGCTGGCGCTGGTCAATGCCCTGCCCGAGCTGGTGGATGCCGGCGTGGTCATCCACTGGCATCAGGACAGCGCCCGCCTCAAGAGCCTCGATGAAGCGGCCCTGAGCCTGCGCATCGAGCGGCGGCAGGACTGGTTCCAGGTCGAAGGGGCGCTGGCCCTCGATGAGCACCAGATCCTCGATCTGCGCCTTATTCTGCGCCAGATGACCCCGGGGCAGCGCACCGTTCAGCTCGACGAGAAGACCAGCCTGATGCTGAGCGACAAGCTGGTGGAACGGCTCACCATGCTGGGGGCCATGCTCGATGAAGAGCAGCGCATCAACAACAAGCTGGCCTATCCGCTCACTCGCCTGCTCTCGGTCATTACCACCGAAGGGGATGCTGCGTGGCAATCCCTGCAGCAGGAGTGGCAGCAGGAGGTCGAGTGCCCTGACGAGCTGCTCACCGGACTGCGGGACTATCAGAAAGATGGCGTGCGCTGGCTGGCGACCCTGGCCCATCACGGTTTTGGCGCCTGTCTGGCCGATGACATGGGTCTGGGCAAGACACTGCAGGCGCTGATCGTATTGCGGATGCGCCAGCACCTTGGCCCGGCACTGGTCGTGGTACCCAAGTCAGTGGTCACCAACTGGCAGGAGGAGGTGGCCCGTTTCGCCCCCGAGCTGGATGTGGTGGTGTTCGAGAACCCTGCCGAGCGGGAGGGGATCATTCGCGAGGCCAAGGCCGGTCAGGTGATCCTCATCAACTACGGCATGCTCGGCAGCCTGGCGGAGGCGCTCAAGTCACGCCGCTGGTCCAGCATGGTGCTCGATGAGGCGCAGCAGATCAAAAACGCCGGTACCCAGCGCGCCAAGCTGTTGTTCCAGCTGGAAGGGGATTTTCGCCTCGCCCTCTCCGGCACCCCCATCGAGAACCATCTGGGGGAGCTGTGGAGCCTCTTTACCTTTATCAACCCGGGGTTGCTGGGCAGCCTGGGCGAGTTCAAGCGTCGCTTTGGCAAGGCAGTCAAGGATCCCCAGCACATGGCGCTGCTGCGGGCAGTGATCAGCCCCTTCATCCTGCGTCGTCTCAAGCAGCAGGTGCTGACCGAGCTGCCGGACAAGACCGAGATCATCCACCACATCAGCCTCTCCCCCGAAGAGCGCCAGCTCTACGAGGCGACCCGGCGTGAGGTGGTGCAGCAGGTGCAAAGCGCCGATGGCCGCGCCCTGATGCATGTGTTGAGCGGCCTGACCCGGCTGCGCCGTCTCTGCTGCTCGCCGGAGCTGGTGATGCCCGAGTGGTCACAAACCAGCAGCAAGCTGGACGAGGCGATGGCGCTGCTGGAAGAGGCGATCGACGGCGGTCATCGGGTGCTGGTGTTCAGCCAGTTCGTCGATCTGCTGAGCCTGCTGCGGGCCCGCATCGAGCAGAAATCCTGGGATTACTGCTATCTGGATGGCGCCTGCTCCGCCAAGTCCCGTCAGGACTCCATCCTGCGTTTTCGTCATGAAGCGGTGCCGCTGTTTCTCATCAGCCTCAAGGCGGGGGGCACCGGCCTCAACCTGACCCAGGCCGATACCGTGCTGCACCTCGATCCCTGGTGGAACCCGGCGGTGGAAGATCAGGCGAGTGATCGGGCCCACCGGATGGGACAGACCCAGCCGGTGACCGTGTACCGGCTGGTGTGCGAGCAGACGGTGGAGGAGAAGATCGTCGCCCTGCACGATGAGAAGCGGGCGCTGGCCGATGGGTTGCTGAGCGGCCAGTCCGAGGTGCGCGGGCTGGATGTGGAGAGCCTGCGGGCCCTGCTGATGGGCTGATTGGCGACGCCGCCTATCGATACAGAAAAGGGGAGAACATCCAAAGATGTTCTCCCCTTTCTTATTTGGGAGTGTCCCGTCCTGAATATGGTTTACACCTTTCCCCCACATAAATGGAGAGCCCGATGGGACAAGGTGTGAAACGGACACAGCGCAATTACTCGCTGACTTTTAAACTGGCGCTGGTCGAGCAGATTGAAAAAGGCGAGCTCACCTGCCAGCAGGCACAAGCCCGATATGGCATTCAAGGCAATTCGACCGTTCTGGTATGGTTGCGTAAACATGGTCGGCAGGATTGGAGCCAGGGGGCTTCATCCCAACTTGCTCAAGGCAGGGCCGGAGCAGGTCACGCCGGTGGCCCCGGAGCAAGTGTGGGTCGCCGACATCACCTACCTGCCAGCTAGGAGCGGGCCGCTGTACCTGAGCCTGGTGACGGATGCCTATTCACGCAAGATAGTGGGCCATCACGTGCACGAGGGGATGCATGCCGAGTCGGTGGCGATGGCGTTCAAGAAAGCACTGAAGCAACGGCGTGGCGGCGGTGAACTCATCCATCACTCAGGCCGCGGCGTGCAGTATTGCTCGGGGTTGTATCAGTCATTACATGAACGGCACGGGGTGAAATGCTCGATGACGGATGGGTATGACTGTTACCAGAATGCGTTGGCAGAACGGGTGAACGGAATTTTGAAAGGAGAGTTGCTATTGCAAAGCCCGCAGGACCTGGCGCAAGCGCGGGAGATGGTGCGTGAGGCGGTGGATATTTACAACGTGGAGCGACCGCATCATGGGTTGAAATACAGAACCCCCGATGCGCTGCATCGGGGGTTTTGAGTCGAGAAAAGCTAGCCGAAAATGTGTAAACCTACTTTCAGGACTAGATGTGATCTCTCTGTAGGTTGTTCACTCGGGGCATGCCCGGAGAATTGGAGGCGCCAACCAAACCAATCATCCGAGGTGCCCCAGTGAACAACCATAAAAATGCCCGATTAACCGTCTTTGGTCGACAGCTTCTTATCCAGCGTATTCTTGAGCAGGGCCTGCGCGTTGAAGAGGCCGCTCACGCTGCCGGCGTCAGTACCCGCACCGCTTCACTCGCTATCGCCAGGAGGGCCCTGATGGCTTGTACAATCGCTCTTCTCAACCTGCACCCTGCTCCCATGCCATTGATGACCTGCGCCAACAGAGGATTATCGAACTGCGCAAACAGCGACAGACCTATCGGCACATCAGCCAATCTCTGGGCATAGGGCACAGTTCAGTCGCTCGTATCCTGCAACGAATGGGGCTGAATCGGCTGGCTAATCTGGAACCTGCCCCTCCAGTACAACGCTATGAACATGAGAAACCGGGTGACTTGCTGCATTTGAACATCAAAAAGTTGGGGCGCTTCCATCGTCCTGGTCATTGGGTGACTGGTGACCGCCGCCAAGACTCTCCGGGGGCGGGATGGGAGTATGCGCATGTGGCGGTTGATGACCACTCCCGTGTGGCATTCAGCGCCCTGTATCCTGATGAAACGGGGCGCAGTGCCTGCCTGGCGCTGTTACAGGCACTTCGCTACTACGCCGGGCTCGGCATTCGTTTCCGTCGGCTACTCACTGACAATGGCGCCTGTTATCGGTCGAAACGCTTCCAGAAGCTGTGTCGTCGCTTGGGACTCAAGTACCTGCGCACCAAACCTTACACACCCCAAACGAATGGCAAAGCAGAGCGCTTCATTCAGAGAGCGTTACGTGAATGGGCCTATGCACGGAGTTATGACTCGTCAGTGCAACGAGCAGAACACTTACAACCGTGGCTGCATGAGTACAACTGGCATCGTCCTCATGCCAGTCTGGGCTACCAGCCCCCCATCAGTCGTCTTCAATCTGTGAACAATCTGGTGGGTTTACACAACGAGACAATGCCAGTCAGGGCAAGGGGTGGAGCCAAATTGACTCTTTAACCGTGGAGCCGTTTTTGATATTCAACACCATGAATATTTAGTCATAAAAATGCTTAACTGACTGGCATTAGGCCATGAGGCCCCTTTTGAGTTGGCTGACAAACTTATGGTTTTTCCTGGTCAGCCTGCGCTTTTTTCTTTTTCTTCTCGGGTAGCGGCTTGCCATCGCGATGGATCACCTTGCCCGCTTCAAAGCCAATCTGGGCGGCCAGCTCTTCCAGATCTGCCGATTTGGCCTGATCCCCGATGGCGTAGCGATAGTTGGCGATGGTCAGCTTGTCAGCCACCGGGGTGCCCGGGATGATAGGCTCACGCCAGCCCTGACCGATGTGGGCCACCAGGGTGCCGTTCATCAGCAGCTCGCCGACGATCTCCTGAGCCGGATTGCCCTTGCCGTAGGTGAGACCCTGTGGGTGCTTCTTGCCGACTAGCGGCTCGTTGCTGGCGGGCATCAGCTTGGTGCGGATCAGCCACTTGGGCTTTTTGGTATTGCCCACCACCTTGCCGGTCTGGTACTCGTTGATCTTGATGGTCTTGATCATCTGGGCCATGAAGTCCTTGGTCAGCGCCTTCTGGGCTTCGCTGGTTTCATCGATGGCGATGGGGGCCACATACCAGGTCTGGGTGGCTTGAGCCTTGGGAGCGGCAGGGGCCGTTTGCGCCATGGCCAGTGGGCTGAGCAGGATGGCAGCCAGCAAGAGTCCTATCTTCTTCATTGTGATTCCGCTTTTGTTTCAACAAGAATTTTGTTTTGCCAGCGACGACTGCGCCAGCGCCAGAACATGGCCAGACCGCGCACCCACTCGTCGCAGGCCAGCGCCAGCCAGATACCGACCAGTCCATAACCCTGCATGATACCGAGGAAATAGGAGAGTGGCACGGCAATTCCCCACATGGAGAGCAACGCCATATAAAGGGGGAAACGGGCATCCCCGGTGGCCCGCAGGGCGTTGATCACCACCAGATTGAAGGTGCGGCCGGGTTCGAGGATGAGGCTGATGAGAAACAGTTGCGCCACCTGGGTGATGATGTCGGCATCATCGGTAAAGAGGCTGATGATGGTGCGGCCATTGAGGGCCGCCGCCACGGCGATGACGCAGGTGACCGCCAGCCCCAGCTTGAGGCTCTTGATCAACTGTTGATAGGCGCGATCGAACTGTCTGGCCCCCGCCAGATGGCCGATGATGATCTCGTTGCCAAGGCCGATGGAGAGGCCAAACAGCAGGATAAACAGGCAGATCTGGAAGAAGTAAGATTGGGTCGCCAGCGCCTTGTCACCCAGCAGTCCGACAAAGGCTGTCACCACCATGAACTGCAGCATCCAGGAGAGGTTCTCCCCCGCCGCAGGCAGGCCGATATGGAGCACCTTGCCCAGCATCTCCCGGCTGGGGTGGACGATATCGCGCACCACCAGTCGAATGCCGGTCTTGCGGGCCACCAGCCACACCAGCAGCACCACGCCCACCAGTCGGCCAGCGACCGTGCTGATGGCCACGCCAGCGACCCCCAGCTGGGGCAGGCTGAACCAGCCGTAGAGCAGTAGCAGGTTGCCGACGAAGGTGATGAGGTTGACGATCAGGGTCACATACATCGCCTGACGGGTGTGGCCGTGAGCGCGCAGGGTCGCCGCCAGACACAGCGCTGCCGCCTCCGGCAGCAGGCAGAGACCAATGATCTGTAAGTAGAGCGTCGCGTCGCTCATCAGATGGGCGGGCAGGTTCATCAGCGCCAGCATGGTGCTGGCCCCCGCCATGACGCCGATGGCCGCTACCAGACCGATCAGCAGGTTGAAGCCGATGGCGGTGTGGATCACCACCCGGCTCTTCTCCCGATCGCCCGCCCCCAGATACTGGGTGATCACCACGCTGGTACCGATGCTGACAAAGCTGAACAGGGTGATGGCGAGATCGAACACCTGATTGCCGACCGCCAGCGCGGCAACCCCCTGATAGGAGACGTGACCCACCATGAAGGTGTTGAGGGCACCGGTCAGAAAGTGCAGGGCGAGATCGATAAAGAGCGGCCAGGTCAGCGCAAAGAGCGTGCCCGGGCCGGCATGGGATTGAGGTTGCATGGCATGTCCAACAGCTGGGAGGGCACGGGGGGAGTGTCCTCTGGGGGCGCATTTAACACCAAGGCAAAGGCCGGTGCAATCCTTGGGGGATTGCCCGGCCAGAAGATCAGGCAGGGGTGGCGCCCGCCTCCTGTTCGCTTGGCAGGGTGAGGCGCGCCGAGTCGGGCAGGGTATCATCCTGCGGCCAATTTGAGCGAATAGCATCTGTGGTGCTCTCCACCACCTCATCATCTCTGAACACCGGCTCGCGGTAGCAGCGGGTCATGCGCAGCGCCTGATACATATCCGGGCAGAGGATGATCCCCTCGTCGCCCACCCGCACGCCAGCCTGTTTGAGCCAGTGGGTCATCTGGCCGTGGCGACCCGCCATCACCATATGGATGCCGCGCCGTTTCAGATCCTTGTGCAGCTCCCCCACCATGCTCATCACGCTGATGTCCTGGTGGGTGAAGCAGGCCACCGCATCCACCACCAGACACTTGGGATTGTGGGGATCCTGCACCAGTAAGGAGAGTACCCGCCGCTTGAAGTAGGGGGCGTTGAAGTAGGTCAGCGGCGAGTTGAAGCGATAGACCAGAATGCCCGGGATTGCCTTGGCCTGTTCGTTGTCCCCCAAGGTGCGCACCACCCCCTCATCATCCATGCCGAGCAGTTGGTCGGTGGGGCGCATCACATTGCGCAGGAACTGGAACAACCCCAGCAGCACCGCCAGGGTGATCCCCGGGATCACCCCCATGGTGAGCACGCTGATAAAGGTGATCAGCGCCAGCCAGAAGGCGGAGCGATCCGAATTGCGCAGGGCCCAGAGGCCGCGAAAATCGGTGAGCGACAGGGAGGCCATCACCAGCACCACCCCGAGGGCGGCGGTGGGAATGTATTTGAGCGGCGCCGTCAGATAGAAGGTGATGAGGGCGATCACCCCGGCGGCGATGATGGAGACCAGCTGGCTCTTGCCGCCGTTGGCGTCGTTGACCGCGGTACGTGAATCCGCTCCGCTGATGGCAAAGCCTTGCGAGACTGCCGAGGCGAGGTTGGCCATGCCGAGGGCCCGAAACTCCTTGTCCGCATCGATTTCGTAGCCGTTCTTGGCGGCAAAGCTGCGGGCGGTCAGCATCATGGAGACAAAGCTCACCATGGCCAGGTTAAGGGCGGGCAGCACCAGCTCCCGCATCAGTCCGGGGGGAAACTCCGGCATCTGGAAGGCGGGCAGGCCTGATCCCACCTTGCCCAGGGTGGCGATATGGTACTGGCCGAGATTGAACCCCCACACCAGCGCCGCCGTCACCACCATGGCCACCATGGAGGAGGGCCATGCCGGTTTGTAGCGCTTGGCCAGCAGCAGGGTGAGCAGGGCCACCAGACTCATGGCCAAGGTCGGCAGATGGGTTTGGGTGATGTAGGTGGTACCGCTGGCGATCCGCTCGATCAGGTAACGTTCGCTGAAGGTGAAGCCGAAGATCTTGGAGAGCTGGCCCACCATGATGGTGATGGCCACCCCGTTGAGCAGCCCCATCAGGATGGGGCGGGAGAGAAAGTCCGCCAGCACCCCCAGTTTGAAGCGGCTGGCAATCAGGCACCAGAAGCCGGTCATGGCGGTCATGGTCATTACCAACTGCCAGTGACGGGTCGGGTCGCCCGCCGCCAGTGGCGTCACCACGGCGGCAATCACCGCGCAGGTGGCGGCATCGGGGCCGACAATCAGCTGGCGGGAGGTGCCAAACAGGGCATAGACCAGCATGGGCAGGATGCAGGAGTAGAGGCCGACGATGGCGCCCACCCCGGCAAGCTCTGCATAGGCGATGGCGACGGGCAGCGCCACGGCCGCCACCGAGAGTCCGGCGCGAAGGTCTGGCATCAACCAGGCGCGCTGGTATTGCAGCAGGGCGGCGAGGCCCGGTAGCCAGCGTTCGAGAGAGAAGAAGTCGCGCATTATTTAACCCATTGAGTTACAACCAGCTTTTCCCCTAGTGTGCCCAAGGTTATCGAAAGATTGCAATCAGGTTATGGCCAGTTTACCTGAAGGTCAGGCCAGATAGCCTGCCAGCGTTTCTCCTTGATGCGCTGGGTAAAAATCTGTTTGTCCTGGCGACATCTGGGGTTGGCACTCACTTGCAGCGACCAGTTGATGGTAAAGCCGTAGGGGGCGAGCCACTCGAACTCGCCATTCTGGTTAAGGCGTACGCCGATGCAGGTGGGCACTTCGACCCAATGGCTCAGCGCTTCCAGACTGCTGGCAAACGGTGCGACAAGCTGCCGGGTGTGCATGCGGGCCTGATTGCGCACCTCCCACAGCTGACCCGGCAGCCGCTTTGCCAGCCAGGCTTCATGCTCTGCCTCGGCCAGCCCTTGCGGATCGTGTTTATCGAGATAGATCAGGTCGATGTCGTTGAGCGGGGTGGGCACCGCCTTGTGGTGAAGGTGATCCCAGATGAGGTTGCGGATAAAACCGGCCCCCAGCGCCCAGTCGGGCAGATTGAGCTCGGCGGCGGCTTGCAGGCAGGCCATCCGCTGCGGATCGGCCCGCAGCAGCGCTTCGGTTTTGGCTTGGAATTGTTGTTCGAGGGCGGTGTTCAGAGGTTCAGTTGTTGGCATTGCGGCGTAACCAGACATCAATATAACGGCAGCTCGGCACTATAGTGAGCCCCTCCGCCTGAGTCCAGTTGAAGAAGGCGCGGGCCAGCTGATCGGCAATTCCCTGCACCCGCAGCTCGGGGGGCACGAAGGTGCTGTAGGCGTCGATGGTCTTGGCATCGAGCCGCCGGTAGCGCAGTCTCGACTCTTTACCCTCCACCATGCAGATGAACTGCTGCTGGTTGGCCTGATGAATGATGTCGCTCATGGTGGGCACCTCTGACATAAAGTTGGGTCTCTCGGCACAACATAACTGTTAGCCAAGGTATAGAACAGATAATGAGAGCCCGTGGCCAATATCATCCCCTTTGACATGGGGTTGCGTCGATATCGCGATGCAGAACAAGGTGCCCGACCACCTGTCGGGCACCGCGTGAGTGTCAGCAAAAAGAGGCAGGGATCAGGCCCAGGCACGCTCTAGCAGGGTAAGTAACTGCTCACGATCGGCATCTTTGCGATTGAACAGCATGGCGCCGTCGTTGAGCGCTAGATCGCGTATCTCCCCCAGTAGCGAGCGATCGCTTACCCCAGCCTCGCTCATGGTGCGCGGCAGCTTGACCGCTTGCCACAAGGTATCGCGCAGAGTGCGAATGGCGGTGATGGTCGCCTCGGCCCGCAGGTGGGCCGGGGTGGCGGCAAAGCGCTCTGCCCCCACCAGCGGCAACAGCAGCCGGGCCAACTCGCTATCCACCTCGGGGCGGTTGTAGTCGAGCACGGTGGGCAGGAAGAGGTTCATGCACAGTCCGTGGGGCAGATGGCAGCGGGCTCCCAGACTGTGGCCGAGGGCGTGCACCAGCCCCACCATGGAGTTGGAGAAGGCCATGCCAGCCAGCGTTGAACCCTCCGCCAGTTGCAGCCGCAGCTGTTTGTTTTGCGGGTCGTGGATGATCTGCGGCAGGGCGCTGGCGATCTTCTCCACCGCCATCAGGGCTAGCGCATCGCTCACCGGGTTCTTGGCGGTGCCGATAAAGGCCTCGATGGCGTGGGTCATGGCATCCATGGCGGTGGCGGCGGTGATATTGAGGGGCAGCCCCTGGGTCAGGCGCGGGTCGAGCACCGCCAGCTGGGGCAGCAGGAAGGGGGAGGTGAAGGGCACCTTGCGCCCGCTCGCCTCATCCTTGATCACCGCCACCAGGGTGACTTCTGAGCCGGTCCCCGCCGTGGTCGGCACCACCGCCAGCGGTTTGAGGGGACGGGTCAGGCAACCGGCGCCCGAGTAGTCGAGCAGATGTTCACCACCCATGGAAGTGAGAATATTGACCGCCTTGGCGGTGTCGATCACCGAGCCGCCCCCCAGCGCCACCAGACTGTCGCAGTCGAGCTCGCGGTAGCGTTTGGCGATCCGCTCCACCACTGCGGTGGAGGAGTCGGCAGGTATCTCGTCCCAGATGGCGGCGACCGGCAACTCCCCCTCGGCCAGTACATTGGCCAACAGGGTGCCCAGGCCGGTGGCATTGACCCCCTTGTCGGTCAGCAGCAGCGGGCGACGGGCCCCGAGGCTGGTAAGTTCGCTGGCCAGCTGCTCCAGCGCCTGTTCACCGGCCAGCAGTTTGACCGGGCAGAAGAAATCGTAATAGCGGCTCATTTCAAGGCTCCTTGCGCGTTAGCCGGTCACCAGACCCAGATAGATGTTGCAGGCCCGGCCGAATTTGTTGGTCGGGACGGGATAGTGGCGCAGCAGAGGCCGCGCGATAAAGGCGGGCAGGATCAGGGACTGCATCTGCTCAAGCCCCCGCACCAGCTGCATGGCGACGGTCAGGTCCCCCTCCACCAACAGCCGGTTTTCACCAAACGCCTGATTGACCCCGAGTCGAAAGCTCAGAGTGCGAAAGGCGATATTGGGGTGCTTGAAGCGCACCCGCAGCGGATGGATGGTGGCATGAGGGGCGACTGGCGCGCCGGGATACCAGCGGCCACCTTGCTTGTGCATGTTCATGGCGTAGCCGATGCCGCCCACTTCGAGGCGGATCGCCAGCCCGTCCGGCAAGGGCGCCAATTCGCGGCGTACCGCCTCGTCGGTGCGGGCGGCGCGGCAGAGGGTGCGACCCACCACCCAGAGCAGAGTGGTGATCCAGAGGCGGCGACCAAGGGCGGCCGCAGGTTCAAACATCCGTGTTTGCATGGGGATTGGCTCCTGAGATGGCTGACCAGAAGAGGGCGAACGCACTGGCTTGCCAGTAGTCGTCCTGTCCCAGCTCCGGTTGATCGACAAACAGTGATGCGCAGGCGAGGAACTGGCCCTGACACACCTCCAGCAACAGTGGTGCGGGAGCCTGCATCAGCTCGCCGCTGGCCTGCCCCTTTGCCAGCAGGGCGGGCAGAAAGCGCAGGGCATCGTTCAGGATCTGGCTGCGGGCCGGTCTGGCCAGCAGCGGAGAGTGAAAGAAGCCGAGCACGAATTTGAGTTCATTGGGGTGCGCCAGCATCCACCCCATCGCCAGTTGCCAGTAATGACGGGTCTGGTCGTACAGCGGCAGGGCGGGGTCTGCTTCATGGATGGCGGCTCCCATCCGGGTCTTCACATCCTGATAGAGCTGGAGGATCAGCGCCTCCTTGCTCGGAAAGTGGTGGAACAGGGTGCCGTTGGCTACCCCGGCCGCCTTGGCGATGCGGGCGGTGGCGGCCCCCTGCAGGCCATCTTCGGCGCAGAGGGTGAGGGCGGCATCCAGGATCTGGCGGCGCTTGTCGGTCATGGCTTGTGGTTGCGGCATGGCCTTGCTCATGGGTGGCTCTCCATCAACGCAGGAAGAAAGCCATCATCAGCTTCTGGATCCAGCTGTGGTAGGGCGGATGGATCAGCGAGCCGGTGGTGAACTTGCCGCGGGTCAGCACGGTTTTCGCCTTGGAGAAGGTGAGGAACCCCTCGTGACCGTGGTAGTGGCCCATGCCGGAGGCACCGATGCCGCCGAACGGCACATCGTCGGCAGCAACCTGAAACAGGCTCTCGTTGATGGCCATACCGCCGGAGTGGGTCTCCCGGGTCACCCGCGCCTGCAGCTCGGGGTCGAAGCTCATCAGATAGAGGGCCAGCGGACGAGGCCGCTCCGCCACATAGGCGAGCGCCTCCTCCAGGGTGTCGTAGGGGATGAGCGGCAGCAGCGGGCCGAAGATCTCCTGCTGCATCACCTGACTCTGGCCGGGCACTCCGGTCAGCAGGTGGGGCACCAGCAGGCGTCGCTGGTCGTCGCGGGCCGGGCTGGCACAAGGGTGAAGCTGCGCCCCCGCCTGCTCGGCTTCATCGAGCCAGCTGACGAGGCGCTGATACTGGCGGTCGTTGATGATGGCGCCGTAGTCGGCACTATTGAGCCCCTGCGGGTAGAGCTTGCTGAAGTGGCTGCGATAGGCGGCGATAAAGTTCTCCACCTCGCTGCGGGGCAGCAGCACATAGTCGGGGGCGACGCAGATCTGCCCGGCGTTGAGGCTCTTGCCAAAGATCATCCGCTCGACTGCGGTGGCTACCGGCATGTCGGGGGCGATGAGGCAGGGGCTCTTGCCACCCAGTTCAAGGGTGAGCGGGGTGAGCTGGGGGGCGGCGGCGGCCATCACCAGCTTGCCCACCATGGTGGAGCCGGTAAAGAGCAGGTGATCGAACGGGAGCGAGCTGAACGACGCCGCCATCTGGGCATCCCCTTCGATGATGGCGATCTCGTGCTCGTCAAACACGCTGGTGAGCATGGTGCGCAGCACGGCGTTGGTATGGGGGGTGAACTCGGAGAGTTTCAGCATCGCCCGGTTGCCCGCCGCGATGGCGGTGATGAGGGGGCCAAGGCTCAGCATCACCGGAAAGTTCCACGGCACTATGATGCCAACCACCCCGAGCGGCTGGAAGTGCACCTCTACCCGGGCGGGGGCCAGCAGCAGGCCGGTGTGACGGCGGTGAGGCTGCATCCAGCGCTTGAGCCGCTTCTGGGTGTAGTTGATCTGCATGATGCAGGGCAGCACATCGGCGATCAGGCTGTCGTAGTTGCTGCGCTGGCCATAATCCGCTGCCAGCGCCTTGCACAGTTGCCCCTTGTGGGCGAGCAGCGCCTGCTTGAGTTTGGTCAGCTGCGCCCGGCGCTCGGCCAGAGTGGGCATGGGGTGAGCCAGACTCGCCCGCTTGAGCCGCGCCAGCTGATCCGGCAGGGACAATTTGATGGCGAGGATATCCTCAGGAGTGTGTTGAAGCTGCGCCGCACCCATGTTGTTCTCCGCATGAAAAATGACCGACTGATTAGTCGGTCTAAATCTAGCTGTTTGTTACCGAAATGTAAAGCTGGCAAACTCTCTCCCGCTCACCGCGAGCTGGACGCAAGAGAGAACTGTGTGCCTCCCCACACTTTTGTGGTTTTCTCGTTGGTGACTTATCTAATAAGGGGTAGTTTTTGGCTATTAACCTACATGGAGAGAGCACTATGACCAGGGAACTGAACAGCTTGTTGGCCCGGCTGGAAGATGTGGTTGAGCGGATGCCGGATTGCTTCAACACCTATGAATTTGCCCAGAAGCTGGCACTGCAATATCAACCTGAGTTCTTTGCCGCTGGCCACTCTCTGGCCGAGCACGAGGGCAAGGTGCTGCGGGTGCTGCATCAGAAGATCGCCGAGGCACTGGCGGGTTGTGAGGGGGTGATTGAAGGAGCGCTGCTCCCCTGCGTGACGCCCTGGGGGGAGAAGGCAACCTCACCGCGCTGGCATCGCAAGCACTGAGGGCGCAGGCAGATCAGTGCCAGATAGCAGATAACGAACAACGATAAATGGCGCGGCGCTGGCAACAGGGCCGCGCCGTTTTTTTGCGCATATCGTCAGGAGTGAAGGGAAGCAAAGGCCCGGTGTGTGATCCCATGCCGGGATACGAGGCCGTCAGCCGGGTAGACTCTCCCCTTTGTCGCAGGGTTTGTCACCGTAGGAATTTCTCATGACCCATAAAATTATTCTGGATACCGATCCGGGTATCGACGATGCCATGGCCATCCTGTTTGCCGAGGCGCACCCCGCCATCGATCTGCTCGCCATCACTACCGTTTTTGGTAACGCCACCATCGACAATGGCACCCGCAATGCCCTCTGGCTCAAGCAGAAATATGGCATGAAGGCGGATGTGGCCAAAGGCGCTGCGGCGCCGCTGCTGCGCGAACCGGTCGGCCCCACCACCATCGTTCACGGCCCGAGCGGCTTTGGCGACATGGAGACGGGTGAGGTCACTATCGCCCCGGATCCCCGTCCCGCCTGGCAATACATGGTCGAGGCAGTAAAGGCGGCGCCGGGGGAGATCACCCTCGTCACCATAGGCCCCCTCACCAATCTGGCGCTGGCGCTGCAGCAGGCGCCCGAGATTGTTTCACTGGTGAAACAGGTGGTGGTGATGGGGGGCGCTTTCGGCGTCAATGGCCATCGCGGCAACGTCACCCCCTATGCCGAGGCCAATATTCACGATGATCCCGACGCCGCCGACCGGGTCTTTACCGCCGACTGGCCGGTGGTGATCATCGGGCTGGATGTGACCCAGCAGAGCTTCTTCAGCAGCGCCTATCTGGATGAGCTCAAGGATAAGGCGGGGGAGCCGGGTCGCTTCCTGTGGGATGTCAGCCGCTTCTACCTGCGCTTCTACTCGGAGAAGTTGGGGCTCTCCGGTTGTCACGTCCACGATCCGTCTGCCATCGCCTATGTCATTGACCCGACCCTCTTTACCCTGCGGGAAGGGCCGGTGCGGGTCATCACCAGCGGTCCGGCCATCGGCCACACCCTGCAAAAGTTCGATGGCAAGCGCCACTCCCACGACGGCTGGGCAGAGTTCCGCCCGCAGCAGGTCGGGGTGGCGGTGCGCGATGAAGCCTTGCTGGCGCTCTATCGCGATACCCTGGTGGGCTGGGGCAAGGATTGCTGAGCGAAGAGGCGGTATTGCGCTGACGCGGGGGCTGTGATCGGCGCCAAACAATCGGGGCGTACAGCCGCTTATACTGCCTGATATCAAGACGTTGGGAGGGATGAAGATGGCCTGGATTTCCTTGATTGTGGCGATTGCGCTGATCTGGTGGTTGATGAAGCTGGGGCGTGGCGCCCTGTTCGAGATCCGCCTTGCCCCCGGCAAGGTAGTGGTCAAGCAGGGCAAGGTGTCACCCGCCTTTATTGAGCATGCCAAGCAGATCCTGCGCCACGACACGGTGCGTGGTCGCATTGTGGGGCAGCGCGATGGCGATGGCGTGAAGCTGATCTTCTCCCGCTCCATCCCCGAGCCGGTGGCCCAGCGGTTTCGCAATATCTTCCCCTATGGCGATTACCGCCAGCCCGCGGCGCCGCTGGCTGGCTCCAAACCGCGCAAGGGGTGATCCCTGCTGCAGTTCACCAATAGCAAACGGGCCTCCAGTGGAGGCCCGTTTTTTATGGTGCGGCGCGATGCCATGGTGCTTCGCTGGCGCTGCGGCCTTACTCCTTGCCGTGCAGCTCGCGCTGGGCCTTGACGGCAGCCGCCTTGATGGCGGTGCCTTCATTGCTCCAGGAGGCGCGGAGGGTGTTGACCAGCTCGGCGAGCCGTTCGTCATCCATGGTCCAGCCGTAACCCGGCATGTGGTAGCCGAGATGGCCGCGGGTGACCGGGGTTTCGGCGCCGTGTAGCAGCACGTTGATCAGGCTCGACGGATCGCCCGCCAGCACGGTGCGGTTGTTCACCAGCGAGGGGATGACGTGGTCATTGCCCTGGCCGTTGACCCCGTGACAGGTGGAGCAGTACATGGCGTAGTCCGCCTTGCCGCTGGCACTGGCATAGGCGCGGGCCCCTTTCTCCGCCACCGGCTCATCTTTCAGATCGGTGAGGTAGGTGGCGATGCTAGCCAGATCGGCGTCGCTGAAATACTGGCTGCTGTGAGTGATCACTTCTCCCATGGGACCCGCGACTGCTTCATGCTGGCTGCGGCCGGTTTTCAGCAGATCGATCAGCGCCTGCTTGCTGTAACGGCTGCCGCGAATGTCGGGTGCATACCAGCCATCGAGGGCGGCACCGCTCAGGTAGACGGGATCCGCCTCGGTCAGCGCTTTCTCCTGCATCCCCAATCCGCGCGGGGTGTGGCAGCTGCCGCAGTGACCGGCGCCCTGCACCAGATAGGCGCCGCGGTTCCACTCTTCGCTCTTGCCAGCCACCGGGGTGAAGCGGCTGTCATCGTGATAGACCCAGTTCCAGCCCATCAGCGGCCAGCGCATGTTGAGCGGCCAGGGAATGTCGCTCTCCTTGTTGGCGATGGCCAGCGGCTGCAACTCCTTCATCAGGTAGTGATAGAGATCTTCGAGATCTTTATCGCTCATCTTGGCGTAGGCGGTGTAGGGCATGGCCGGATAGAGCTGATGGCCGTCGCGGGCCACCCCTTCGCGCATCACCTTGATGAACTCCGGCAGGCTGTAGTTGCCGATACCGTGGTTCTTGTCGGGGGTGATGTTGGTGGCAAACACGGTGCCGATGGGGGTCGGGAACCCTTTGCCGCCCGCCAGCGGCTTGCTGGTCTCGCTGGTGTGGCAGGCGGCGCAATCGCCGAGCTTGGCCACGTATTCACCCGCCGACATGGCGGGGGCTGCGTTGGCGGCAAGGGCGGGCAGGGCCAGCAGCAGGGCGCTGGCCGTCAGTGACAGGGCGCGGCTCATTGGGCACCTCCCTTGGTGATGGCTACCAGCTCGTTGACGGCGCGCCACGCTTCGTCGATGGCGGCGTGGGCGTAGGGGCTCCAGCCTGCATCCGAGTTGGCGATGGTGATGTTGCCCACCGGTTGGCGACCCAGCTCAATCCATTTTTCGCACTGCGCCTCGTCATCAAACAGGGTGTTGGTGATGTAGGAGTAGCCGTGGGACCAGCGGTTGACCGTGATGGCGAGGATATCCTGCTCATGGTTGAAACCGGCGCTGCCGAGCATCCCCTGCAGCTGTTCGCGGATCATCTGCTCATGCTGCTCGAACGGCATGCCGAGGATCATGGCTCGCCCCTTGCGGGACTGCTCGCGGGCCGAGAGGCCGCTGCCCGGCAGGGTCGGTACATAGACCATGTGCAGGCACATCGGCTGATCCGGGCTCTTGGGATGCTCGTAGCCACCCAGATTGACCGGATAGTCGAGCTTGACCCGGCTGTAAGGGGCGGCCGGGGAGTAGACCTCGTGCACCCCCAGCTTGACGAAGGCTTGCCAGTTCTTGATCACCACCTTGGTGTAGACCAGCGGCGCCTTGACGTTCTGGCGCAGCGCCTCCTTCTGGGGCTCCGGCATCTCGGGCACCATGTAGGGGATCATCATGTTGTAGCCAGCCATGATTGACTGCTTGGCGCGCACCCGGTGCAGTTTCCCCTCCTTGATGTAGGTGACGTCCACTGCCAGCTTGCCATCGGCGAGGCGCACGTTTTTGGCTTGCAACGCCGTGCTGCCAAGGCGCAGCTGCACCTTGTGCTCCGGCATGTCGAGCTTGCTGTAGTCAAACTTGGCCAGCACCACATCCTGCATGGTGTGACCCGGCGCCACCTGCGGGATTAGCTTGCGCACCATCAGACGGGTGAGGCCGGCGTTGCCATCCGGGAAGTGGAAGATGTAGGGGTCGTCGAGCTCCGCCTGCTCCTCGGCATCGAGGGGGGTCAGGTTGAGGCCATCGAAGCCCGGCAAGGCGCAGAGGCGCGCATCGGCGCAGGCGGTGGCATCGATGCCGACGGCCTGGAAGTCGTTGGTTCGCTGCTGGAAGTAGGTGATGGCACGTTCGCTCAGGCCCACCTTGTCACGCAGGAAGGTGGTGTAGCTGTTGCGGGTCATCCAGAGATCCTGCTCTTCGCGGGTCATGCCGCTCAGGTAGTCAATCTTCGCTTCGTGCAGTGCCAGCAGGGCGGCCTTGTCGGCATCATCCAGCGGGAAGTCGCCGATAAACTCCGCCAGTGGACGGCCGTTCAGACGATCGCGGGGGATGTCGTCCGCCACGTTGTGGCCCGGATCCCCGTTTACTATCTTGTTGACGCCAAAGTGCTTCTCGTCGAAATAGACGCCGCGGCTGAGCCCCAGATCCGGATAGAAGGTCTGCTGGAACCCTTTGGCCAGCGCGTCGATGTTGACCTCCAGCGCCTTGAGCAGCCCCAGCGCCACCGGGCTGTAGACCGAGCGCGGTGATTGCAGGGACTCACTGCCGCCGTAGCCCAGACGCAGGCCATCGGGGGTGGTGAACTCGTTGCGCTTGGCGTGACCGCCAAAGTCGTCGTGGTTATCGAGCAGCAAGATCTTTTTATCCGCGCCGAGCAGTTGCTGATAGAAGCAGGCGGCGGCCAGACCGCTGATCCCGGCGCCGACGATCACCAGATCGTATTCTCCCTCGAGGGGAATATTGGCGAAGTCATACTGCTTGCCGTCGCGGGCGATGCTGTGGGCCGGTTCGAAAGAGCCCGGGTGGTTGCCACGCAGGCCGGTGAGGGCGGGCGGGTAGGCCAGGGTTTTATCCGCCAGCGCGCTGCCGCCTTCGGCCGCCTTGAGCAGATTGATGGGGGCGATGCCTGCCGCAATGGTGATGGCGACACCGTTGAGAAAATCTCTGCGTGTAATACTCATGGCAATCCCTGTTGTATTAAGCGTCAAATGGGAGGTGGGATAAGGTTGAATTCGTGACTGGCTTGGTAACGAAGGGGCGCAACCTAACTATATGTCCAGATGGATCTTTCAGCCTTGATGATAACCTAATTAAGCAAAATGATGAGTTCTGTAATGACTCTGGCTTGAGAAAGTACATTCAATATACCTCTTTGCGAGCGATGGTCCCATCAAATCTATGGGGTTAATTAGCGTTTCGTTTGATTAATTATGGCCCCGGTAGAGTGCTTGTTGATTGTCGGTCTGTTCGGTGGCGGTGCTGAAAAGAGCGCTGATATTTTATAAAAATACCAATTTAGGGGGTATTTTAACCCTGCCAAATACAAGGGTAAACAACCTGTATTTATGTAATCAACAATATTTGGGTTAAATAAATACAGTAGATGATTAGTTTGTCTCTTGATGTTTTTGATAAATAACTTGCTGTCAAGTTATTAACATGTCTCACCGGTTTGTTTCAAATCGCACACAAGTTGTGGATTAATTTTTCATGTTGTTCACGCCCACTTTCGCGGCGCAATATATGATGCGTTTTTATTGCAACTTTACGCCTTGCGAAGATGAGGACACGGCATGAGACCTGATGTAAAAAGGGGCTTGGGCGCCTTGCTGTTGCTCGCGACAACTGGCTTGCTCAGTGGTTGTGACATGGCTCTAATGAGCCCAAAAGGGCAGATTGGTCTGGAACAGAAATCACTGATATTAACGGCCATCGGGCTGATGTTAATTGTAGTGATCCCTGTGATTATTATGGCGGTGGTATTTTCTCGTAAATACAGAGCATCCAATACCAACGCCAAATATACCCCGGATTGGTCTCACTCCAACAAGATTGAAGCGGTCGTCTGGACCATCCCCGTTATTATTGTCGCCATCCTGGCGGTCATTACCTGGAAAACAGCCCACTCGCTGGACCCTTATAAACCGCTGGAATCAGATGTCAAACCGATTCAGGTCGATGTTATTTCCCTCGACTGGAAGTGGTTGTTTGTCTATCCGGAACTGGGTATCGCCTCCGTCAATGAACTGGCCTTCCCGGTCAATACCCCGGTCAATTTCCGGGTGACCTCAGACACAGTGATGAACTCCTTCTTTATTCCCCAGCTGGGGGGGCAGATTTACGCCATGGCTGGCATGCAGACCAAGTTGCATCTCATTGCCAATGAGGCGGGCCAGTACAAGGGGATCTCCGGCAGTTACAGCGGCGCCGGTTTCTCTGGCATGAAGTTCCAGGCTATCGCTACGCGGGATCAGGACGACTTCGATGCCTGGGTCGCCAAGGTGAAACAGTCACCCAATATGCTCACCACCATGGCTGAGTTCGAGGCCCTGGCCAAGCAGAGTCAGAACAACCCGGTGGCGTATTTTGCCAGTGCCGACCCGGCCCTGTTCGTCAATGTGATCAACAAGTTCATGGGTGACATGAAACCGGGTGAGCACCAGGGGATGGCGCACGAGGGGGCCATGCAGCATGGCGATGCCATGGATCATCAAGCAATGGACCATGACAAGATGACCCATGATGCACCAATGGATCATGCCGGGCATATGGCCATGCCGATGGATGACAAGAGTGTAAAAGCAGGATCCGAGGAATAATTGATGTTTGGAAAATTAACGCTCGACGCTATTCCGTACCATGAACCCATCATCATGGTGACGGTGGCCGGAATCATTCTGGGGGGGCTGGCTGTCGCCGGTCTCATCACCTATTTCGGCAAGTGGCAGTATCTGTGGAAAGAGTGGTTCACCTCTGTGGATCACAAGCGTCTCGGTATCATGTATCTCATCTTGGGGATGGTGATGCTGCTGCGCGGCTTTGCCGATGCGGTCATGATGCGTACCCAGCAGGTGATGGCCTCAGCCGGTGGTGAAGGCATATTGCCACCCCATCACTACGACCAGATCTTCACCGCCCATGGCGTCATTATGATCTTCTTCGTGGCCATGCCACTGGTGATCGGTCTGATGAACATAGTGGTGCCGCTGCAGATCGGTGCCCGTGACGTGGCTTTCCCCTTCCTCAACAACCTGAGCTTCTGGTTTACCGCCGCTGCCGTGGTGCTGATCAACGTCTCCCTCGGGGTCGGTGAATTTGCCCAGACCGGCTGGCTGGCCTATCCGCCCTTGTCGGGCAAGGAGTTCAGTCCCGGGGTCGGGGTCGATTACTGGATCTGGAGTCTGCAGATCTCGGGGTTGGGTACCCTGCTGACCGGCGTCAACTTTTTTGCCACCATCATCAGGATGCGTGCCCCCGGCATGACCATGATGCGGTTGCCGGTGTTCACCTGGACCGCGCTGTGTGCCAACATTTTGATCATCGCCTCCTTCCCGATCCTGACCGTCACCATCGCCCTGCTCACCGCAGACCGTTACCTCGGCACCCATTTCTTTACCAATGACATGGGTGGCAACATGATGATGTACATCAACCTGATCTGGGCCTGGGGTCACCCCGAGGTGTATATCCTGGTGCTGCCGGTGTTCGGGATCTTCTCCGAAGTGGTGGCGACCTTCTGCAAGAAGAAGCTGTTCGGCTACACCTCGCTGGTGTGGGCGACCGTGGCCATTACCGTGCTCTCCTTCATCGTCTGGCTGCACCACTTCTTCACCATGGGATCGGGCGCCAACGTGAATGCCTTCTTCGGCATCACCACCATGATCATCTCCATCCCGACCGGGGTGAAGATCTTCAACTGGCTGTTCACCATGTATCGCGGCCGCATCGAGTTCACCTCACCCATGCTGTGGACCGTCGGCTTCATCATCACCTTCTCCGTGGGTGGCATGACCGGGGTACTGCTCTCGGTGCCAGCGGCCAACTTCGTGCTGCATAACAGCCTGTTCCTGATTGCCCACTTCCACAACGTCATCATCGGCGGCGTGGTGTTCGGTTGCTTCGCCGGTATCACCTACTGGTTCCCGAAAGCGTTCGGCTTCAAGCTCAACGATGTGTGGGGCAAGCGTGCCTTCTGGTTCTGGATCACCGGTTTCTTCGTGGCCTTCATGCCGCTCTACGTGCTGGGCTTTATGGGTATGACCCGTCGGGTCAGTCAAAACATAGATCCCGAGTTCCACGGCTGGCTGGTGGTGGCTGCCTGCGGTGCTGGCCTGATTGCCATCGGCGTCCTGTGCCAGGTGATCCAGGTTGTGGTCAGTATTCGTGACCGCGAGCAGAACCGCGATCTGACGGGCGATCCCTGGGGTGGCCGAACCCTTGAGTGGTCTACCTCTTCACCGCCGCCCTTCTACAACTTCGCCATCGAGCCGAAGATCACCGGTCTGGATGCCTTCTGGGAAGCCAAGCAGGATGGTTCTGCCTATCAGCAACCCAAACACTATGACCCGATCCACATGCCGAAAAACTCCGGTGCCGGGGTCATTATCGCTGCCTTCAGCGTGGTGTTCGGTTTTGCCATGATCTGGCACATCTGGTGGATGGCCATCGCCGGCTTCGTCGGCATGATTGCCAGCTGGATCATCCACAGCTTCAACGACGACGTGGACTACTACGTGCAGGTTGACGAGATCGAGCGGATCGAGCGTCAGCATTTTGAAAATATCAACAAGGTGGCTTAATTCCATGGCGACTGACGTTCTACATCACACCCACGGTGCCCATGACGATCATGGGCACCATGATGCCGGTGCCACCAAGGTGTTCGGTTTCTGGATCTACCTGATGAGTGACTGCATCCTGTTTGCGACCCTGTTCGCAACCTATGCGGTCCTGGTCAACGGCACCGCCGGTGGCCCGAGCGGCAAGGAGATCTTCGAACTGCCGTTCGTGTTTGGCGAAACCATGCTGCTGCTGCTGAGCTCCATCACCTTCGGGTTCGGCATGCTGGCCATGAACAAGAACAAGGTCTCCGCGGTCAACAGCTGGCTGCTGGTGACCTTCCTGCTGGGTGCCGGCTTTATCGCGATGGAGATCTACGAGTTCCATCACCTGATCGCCGAAGGCTATGGTCCGGATCGCAGCGCTTTCCTCTCCGCCTTCTTCACCCTGGTCGGTACCCACGGGATCCACGTGACCAGCGGCCTTATCTGGATCATCGTGATGATGGTGCTGGTGAGCAAGAAGGGGCTGACCGAGCGCAACCGTACCCGCCTGATGTGCCTGAGCCTGTTCTGGCACTTCCTCGACGTGGTGTGGATCTGCGTCTTTACCGTGGTCTATCTGATGGGGGCAATGTAAATGAGTCATTCCGTTGACAATCACGGCGCCAGCCACGGCAGCGCCAAGAGCTATCTGACCGGTTTCGTGCTGTCGGTCATTCTGACCGCGATCCCGTTCTGGATGGTGATGGACGGCTCTGCCTCCCACGGGACCGTGCTGGCCACTGTGGTCGGCATGGCGGTGGTGCAGATCTTCGTCCATCTGGTCTACTTCCTGCACATGAACACCTCGTCCGAAGAGCGCTGGAACCTGGTGGCACTGGTCTTTACCGTGCTCATCATCGCCATCGTGATCGTGGGCTCCCTGTGGATCATGTACAACCTCAACATCAACATGATGGTCCACTGAGCAGGCTGGCAATGATGATGAAGCAATACCTGCAAGTGACCAAGCCGGGCATCATCTTCGGTAACCTCATCTCGGTTATCGGGGGATTCCTGCTGGCCTCCAAGGGGAGCATGGACTTGCCCCTGTTCATTCTGACCATGGCCGGTGTATCACTGGTGGTCGCCTCCGGTTGCGTGTTCAACAACTACATCGACCGGGACATCGACTGCATCATGGAGCGCACCAAGAACCGTGCTCTGGTGAAGGGGCTGATCGCCCCTGGCGTATCGCTCTGGTACGCCACGGCGCTCGGCATTGCGGGCATTGCACTGCTCTACTTTGCGGCCAATCCGTTGGCCGCCCTGCTGGCAGTGCTGGGCTTCCTGGTTTATGTGGGGGTTTACAGTCTCTACATGAAGCGTCACTCGGTTTACGGCACCCTGGTTGGCAGCCTCTCCGGCGCGGCGCCACCGGTCATCGGCTACTGTGCGGTGAGCGGTCAGTTCGACTCAGGGGCGCTGATCCTGCTGGCGATCTTCAGCCTGTGGCAGATGCCGCACTCCTATGCGATCGCCATCTTCCGCTTCAAGGATTATCAGGCCGCCAACATCCCGGTGTTGCCGGTGGTGAAGGGGATCCCGGTGGCCAAGCTCCATATCACCCTCTACATCCTGGCCTTTATGGTGCCGACCCTGATGCTGTTCCTCGGCGGTTATGCCGGTTACAAGTATCTGATCGTGGCCACCGCGGTCAGCGTCTGGTGGCTGGGGATGGCGCTGTCTGGCTACAAGCAGGTGGTGGATGATGCACTCTGGGCCCGCAAGCTGTTCATGTTCTCCATCGTCACCATCACTTGTCTCAGCGTGAT
>NZ_JRGK01000272.1 GCF_000764645.1 Aeromonas finlandensis | reverse complement strand
ACAGGAAAGTTAATGCTGAATTCATCCCGTTACGGTTAGAAATTGATTCATTTTTTAGTTTCGTCCGTGATCATCATGCAACACAAGATACATGGCAACATCAACCAATTGGCTGGGATGACCAACAAAAAATCAATACACGAAGTCTTATTGCTGAATGGCTGAAAATTAAATGGGAGCACTTTGAAGACCGCATAGTGCCAATTAACTATCCTCTAATCAAACAAGTTTTTGGCTCGATAGAGTCTATTCATTCAGCAACTATGAAAGATATTGTCGATACTCTGTGCGTTCTACATTCATTTCATGATCGATTTAGATTCTACAAGGGTGGGCTAGAAACACTAAAATCCGCATTTATTGAAAATAATGAAGAGAAGCGAGTGAAGAAAACGTTGAGTTACCTGTTATATGGTCCGGGGGATCCTATAGAACGAATGGCAAACTGTATTTACGACAGCGAATACAAACTAAACGAATTTGGGAAATCCAATGTCCAAGAACTGATTGGTTGGATAAACAAAGAAGAACTTCCCGTGATCAATGGAAGAACAACCAAGGTATTAAGATATTTTGGTCATAACATTCGTCAAATTAGCGAGTGATTTAAGCTAATGCTTGCATAGTTAAATTTTTCAGTTAGATTAGCAGGGTGCAATAAGTGCATTGCACCTCTTGCATTTTAAATTAGCGGTGCAATTCACTTCGTTCATTGCACCCTACCTTTTCCCTACCAAATAAAGACTCCATTGCTACCCAACACCCTCCCCTTTGTCATCTTGCCAGCAATTAATTAGTCACTATTTTATCGTCTGTTTTTCACTCAGTGCGGTAAAAAATAGTGGCCAAACCGCTTCCCAAGATAAAACAAACGGTTGTCGGCTTCGTCTTGATATATTTCAATCGCCGGATAATTAATAATCTTACTCAAATTGAACTTTTGATTATTTATAACTGAGCATAGACCCGCAGAGTGTGTGTCATTATAAGCTTAATGACAGATGAACAGACTGTGTTCCATGACAAGCAGATCACTATTCGGTTAGCGCCCTTTCCCATCGCAATCCATTAATTCTCTCCCGATTAAATATCACGACTTTCCTGATAGGTCGGGCACCTGTGCGTTGGCAAACGTGTAAACATCAAACTGACAAGATGAACTCATGAACTGTGATAAACAACAAGCCACCCCCGGCGTGATGCTGGCGGCGATTGGCGTGGTCTATGGCGATATCGGCACCAGCCCGCTCTACACCCTGCGCGAGTGCCTGTCAGGGCAATTCGGGTTTGGCGTTGAACCCGCCTCCATTCTCGGTTTTCTTTCGCTGATCTTCTGGCTGCTGATCCTGGTGGTGTCGGTCAAGTACCTCTCTTTTGTGATGCGGGCCGACAACGCCGGTGAAGGGGGCATTCTCACCCTGATGTCGCTGGCGACCCGCAACGCCTCCCCCCGCTGGACGCCGCTGCTGATCATCCTCGGGCTGATTGGCGGCAGCTTCTTCTATGGCGAGGTGGTGATCACCCCGGCGATGTCGGTGATGTCGGCCATCGAGGGCCTGAGCCTGATGGCGCCGACGCTGGACCCTTATATTGTGCCGCTCTCGGTGCTGGTGCTGACCCTGCTGTTTGCCATCCAGAAACATGGCACCGCCATGGTGGGCAAGCTGTTTGCCCCCATCATGCTGATCTGGTTTATGACGCTGGCGGTGCTGGGACTGCGCGGCATCATCCATAACCCCGAGGTGCTGGGTGCGCTCAACCCCATCTGGGCGGTGCGCTTCTTTATCCAGTACCAGACCACCTCCTTCTTTGCCCTCGGCGCCGTGGTGCTGGCCATCACCGGGGTAGAGGCGCTCTACGCGGATATGGGCCACTTTGGCAAAAATCCCATTCGCCTCGCCTGGTTTATCGTGGTGTTGCCCTCCCTGGTGCTCAACTACTTCGGTCAGGGTGCGCTGCTGCTGAGTAACCCCGCCGCCATTGCCAACCCCTTCTTCCTGCTCGCGCCGAAATGGGCGCTGGTGCCGCTGCTGCTGCTGGCAACCATGGCGACGGTGATCGCCTCGCAGGCGGTGATCTCCGGGGTCTTTTCGCTGACCCGGCAGGCTGTGCGCCTCGGTTATCTCTCCCCCATTCGCATCGTTCACACCTCCGAGCAGGAGTCCGGCCAGATCTATATTCCGGTCATCAACTGGATGCTCTATATCTCGGTGGTGATCGTCATCATGAGCTTCGAGCACTCCAGCAATCTGGCGGCCGCTTATGGCATCGCGGTGACCGGCACCATGGTGCTCACCTCGATCCTCTCCTGCTCGGTGGCCAAGAACAGCTGGCACTGGAACAAGTATCTGGTGGCCGCGCTGTTCGCCGCGCTGCTGGCAATCGACGTGCCGCTCTTTGCCGCCAACCTCGCCAAGATCTTCTCCGGCGGCTGGCTGCCGCTCACCCTGGGGGCGGTGATGTTCACCGTGATGACCAGCTGGAAGAGCGAGCGTTTCCAGCTTATTCGCCGCCTGAACGAGCACGGCAACTCCCTTGAGCCGATGATCGCCTCGCTGGAAAAATCCCCGCCGACCCGGGTGGCCGGCACCGCCGTCTATATGTCGCGGGTGGTCAATGTGATCCCCCACGCGCTCTTGCACAACCTCAAACACAACAAGGTGCTGCACGAGCGGATCATCCTGCTCACCCTGCGGGTGGAGGATGTGCCCTACGTTCACAATGTGCGGCGGGTCTGTATCGAGCAGCTATCCCCCACCTTCTGGCGGGTGGTGGCCAGCTACGGCTGGCGCGAGACTCCGAACGTAGAGGAGATCTTCCACCGCTGCAACGCCGAGGGGCTCAGCTGCCGGATGATGGAGACCTCGTTCTTTATGGCCCACGAGTCGCTGATCATGAAGGAGCGCCCCTGGTATCTCTATCTGCGCGGCAAACTCTTTATGCTGCTGCAGCGCAACGCCCTGCGCGCCCCGGATCAGTTCGAGATCCCGCCCAACCGGGTGATTGAGCTCGGCTCGCAAGTGGATATCTAAAAAGCAGGTGAATATCTGAGGAGATGCAATAGGTGAACCGCGCCGGACGCCTGCCACCGCGCAGCGAGCAGGCGCGGTTCCCTAAAGAGGGCATCAACTTGCAACGCGATAGACAAAGCGGGGGGAGGTGTTGCTGGCTGTATCAAACGCGCTTTCTGCCTGCGTGATTCACAAGAGTAATTGGCGGATAGAGTACGTGGCCTGGCTTGCTCCCCTGCTTCCTCTATTCGCCAGCTAACTGCCTGCAGCAAGGTGCCAGTCTGAGCCGTGGATCAATTCCGCATGGCATGGCACGGACCACCCGGCCGCCAACGCGCCGCCCTATCCCACGATGCTGCTGATCTGACGCTGGGATGGCCGATCCCGGAGACAAAAAAAGCGCCCTGAGGCGCTTTTTTCATATCAGCCGGATATCAGCCTTTGAACTTGCTGAACACCAGAGAGGCGTTGGTACCGCCAAAGCCGAAGCTGTTGGACATGACGGTATTGAGATCAGCCGCTTCGTACTCACGTACGATGGGCAGACCTTCAGCCTTCTCGTCCAGAGTCTCGATGTTGATGCTGGGGGCGATAAAGCCGTGTTCCATCATCAGCAGGGAGTAGACAGCCTCATGCACGCCTGCAGCGCCCAGCGCATGGCCGGTCATCGCCTTGGTGGCGGAGATCTTGGGACCGTTGGTGCCAAACAGAGTCTGGATAGCTTCCAGCTCTTTGGTATCACCTACCGGGGTAGAGGTGCCGTGGGTGTTGATGTAATCAACCTTGCCCACACCTTGCATCGCCATCTTCATGCAACGCACCGCGCCTTCACCACTCGGGGCAACCATGTCGTAGCCATCGGAGGTGGCACCGTAACCGGTCAGCTCGGCATAGATGTGAGCACCACGGGCAAGCGCATGTTCCAGCTCTTCGATCACCAGGATGCCGCCGCCACCGGAGATGACGAAACCGTCGCGGTTCGCATCATAGGTACGGGACGCTTTTTCCGGCGTGTCATTGTACTTGGTGGAGAGGGCGCCCATGGCGTCGAACTGGATGGTAGAGGACCAGTCCAGCTCTTCACCGCCACCGGCGAAGACCACATCCTGTTTGCCAAGCTGGATCAGCTCCATGGCGTGGCCAATGCAGTGAGCAGAGGTGGCGCAGGCAGAGCTGATGGAGTAGTTGACACCCTTGATCTGGAACGGCGTCGCCAGGCAGGCAGAGGTGGTGGAAGACATGGTGCGCGGCACCATGTAAGGGCCCACACGCTTGACCCCTTTCTCACGGGCGATGTCCACAGATTCCGAGGTGTTCTTGCCGGAGGCACCACCTGAACCGACCACCAGGCCGGTACGCTCGTTGGAGACCTGCTCTTCAGGCAGACCGGCATCTTCAATGGCCTGCTGCATGGAGAGGTAGGCGTAGGCCGCAGCGTCACCCATGAAACGCATGACTTTACGGTCGATCAGTTCTGACGGCTCGAGTTTGATGTTACCCCAGACACGGCTGCGCAGGTTGTGTTGCTCGAACTGCTCGGAATAGGTGATGCCGGATTTACCTGCTTTCAGGGAGGCCAGCACTTCTTCCTTGTTGTTGCCGATACTGGAGATGACGCCGATACCGGTGATCACTGCTCTTCTCATTAATTCATCTCGTCTGGAAAAACTGGCGCCAAGTCTACCCGCTTTCGGCTGCCAAACTGGTCTGCTTTCACGTAGAATGCCCGCGATTTTGTGACGCGAGCCGAGGAAAACGTGAGTCAAACATCCTTACATCATGCCCGATTGGACTGGAATGAAGCGGGAACTCCTGTCTCCAGTGACTTCGGGGATGTGTACTTTTCCAATGATAACGGTCTAAGTGAAACCCGCTACGTCTTTTTGCAGCAAAACCGGCTACCTGCGCGATTTTCGCACCACGATAGTGACAGTTTCGTGATAGGTGAAACAGGTTTCGGCACAGGCCTTAACTTTCTGGCGACAATGCAAGCCTTCCTGGCACAGGCGCCCCAATCCGGCAACGGCTCCCGTCTGCACTTCATCAGTTTCGAGAAATACCCCCTGACCCAGGACGATCTGCGCAAGGCGCTGGCCGCCTGGCCAGAGCTTGGCCACTTGAGCCAGGATCTCATCACCCAGTGGCCGCTACCGGTACCCGGCTGCCACCGCCTGCACTTTGCAGGCGGCCGTATCCGCCTCGATCTCTGGTTTGGCGACATCAAGGATACGCTGCCGCAAGTACCGCACGGCGCAGCGGGCCTGGTCGATGCCTGGTATCTGGATGGTTTTGCGCCAGCCAAGAACCCCGAGATGTGGACGCAGGATCTGTTCGACGGTCTGGCCCGTCTCGCTCGCGAGAAGGCGACCATCTCCACCTTTACCTGCGCCGGATTTGTGCGCCGCGGGCTGATCGCGTCCGGCTTTGCCATGAAAAAAACCAAGGGCCACGGCACCAAGTGGTCCATGTTGATCGGCGAGCGCAACGACAAGCTCCCCGCGCAGACGATCGCCAACCATTATGCCCGTCCGGTTGGCCAGGATGGCGAGATTGTGATCATCGGCGGTGGCGTCGCCTCGGCCATGACCGCACTGTCGCTGGTGGAGCGGGGCCGCAAGGTGACCCTGTTGTGCGAAGATGGCGAACCGGCTACCGGCGCCTCCGGCAACCGCCAGGGGGCGCTCTATCCGCTGCTCAATGGTGAGCACGATGCGCTGTCGCGCTTCTATTCGCTGGCCTTTGGCTATGCCCGCCAACGGCTGCTGGCGCTGGCCGAGCGCCATCCCATCGCGTTCGAATTGTGCGGTGTGGTGCAACTGGGCTATGACGACAAATCCCGCGCCAAGCTGACCAAGATGGGTCAGGGCCCCTTCCCGCCCGCGCTGATGCAGCCCCTTGGCGCCGCAGAGACCGAAGCGGTATCTGGCCTGCCCAGTGGCCATGAGGGGGTCGGCTACCCGCTGGGGGGCTGGCTCTGTCCGGCTGATCTCACCCGCGCAGCCCTGAAAGAGGCGCAGGCCAGCGGTCTGCTGCAGGTGGAGTACCACACCCAAGTGAGCGCCATTGCCGAGCAGGCCGATGGCTGGCAAATAGAAAGCAGGGATGGCCGCCTCTGGCAGGCCCCCAATCTGGTGGTCGCCGCCGGTCACCAGTTGCCTGCACTGATCCCCTTTGCCGAACTGCCGCTCTATCCGGTACGCGGTCAGGTGAGTCATGTACCGACCACGACCAGCTTGCGTCAGCTCAAGAGCGTACTCTGCTACGATGGCTACCTCACACCGATGCACAACGAACAGCACTGCATCGGCGCCAGTTATGGCCGCAACCAGAGCAGCCTTGAGTTTCGTGCCGATGAGCAGGTGCAGAATCAGGGACGGCTGCAAGCCTGTCTGCCTGATCAGCACTGGCCCGCCGAGGTGGATGTGAGTGGCAACGAGGCGCGCGTGGGGGTGCGTTGTGCCAGTCGGGATCACCTGCCGGTGGTGGGGCCAATCGCCAGATTGCATGGTCTGGCGGATCACTATGCGCAGTTGCAGCAGGATCAGCACAATGCCAAACCGCTGCCCCTTCACCCCGGCCTCTATGTGCTGGGGGCACTCGGCTCGCGGGGACTTTGCTCGGCGCCGCTCTGTGGCGAGCTGCTCGCCAGCGAGATCTGCGGCGATCCCCTGCCGCTGGCCGCCGATCTGCTGGAAGCGCTCCACCCTGCCCGTTACTGGGTGCGCAAACTGCTCAAAGGCAAAGCGCTGGTCTAAACCGGACTCTGCAAGCAAATAGAATGGCCGCCCGATGGGCGGCCATTCTATTTATCAAATCTTGCGATGCAGGATATTGCGACTTTATATAGCGTTCACTTTGGCCAGTGTACCCCGAGTTGCTCACCGTAACCCGTCTGACGCTGGAAATCATCGAGCCGCCCCTTGACCTTGTTCAGCTCGCCACTGCCCGCCGCCCAGGCGGCATAACGTAGCGCCTGACAATCGCTGTGACCGGGTAGCGCCGCAATCGCACCGCCCACCTGGTTGGCACCCTGCAACACCATCGACTTGAAGCGGGATTCGTAGTCAAACATGCTGGAGAGCAGTCGTCCCCAACGCTGACGGGCAGGCTCGTTACTGTTCGCGCTCTGACGCCAGCGGGGCAGCAACACGGTGGCATTGGTGGTCACCGTCACCCGGTTAAGCTGGCAGATACCTTGCAATTGCTCGGTATCAAGCTGCCAATCCACCTGATAACTCGCCTTGCCAAGCACGGGCTTGCCATTCACCTTGGGGGCATGTTGACCAATGGCCTTGGCAAGCTGATCCGGGCTGGCTGCATTCACTTCATAAAAACGGACATTGATGCGGGACTCTGGCACCACTTGCGGCCGACTTGGCTGCGCCTGACTCATCAGGGGCAGCAGCAACAGTCCGGCCCCCACCACTCCATAGAACTTGCTGACCATGCCAGACTACCTTCCTTGATTGCACGGGCGGAGTACCAACCTCGGGAAACCCATCGCCACACAGATAACGCCTATAGCCTATGTGTGACCGTGATGTGGCGCAATACAATGATGGCTCAGAAATCAGAGCCCGCTCACAGGTTCCGTGAGCAGAGTATGGCACAAGGCCGATACTGTATTTTTATTGAGCATGACGACTGATGCGCTGCCAGTCGAGATGGTAGTTTTTCACATTAATGTCGTGACCATCTATCTGAATAAAATGATCATTTTTAAGCCGGTTGGCAAAAAAGTCCTGATCTGCCCCCTCCTTGAGCCACAGCTCGCAAAGACCCCGTTTTCCCTCTTTGGCATAAAACCGGGGGGTGGCCAGCAACACGACCCCATCCACCCGGATGGCGTGACGGGCCAGGCAGTTTGCTGCGGTGGTTTTGGATGCCAGCGCGGCAAAACGGGGGGTATTCCCCTCGGCGACCACCAGCACGCCGTAAGAGTGGGGCGCCATGAGACGCCGCATGGCGACCGCCTGATGAGGGCCAGTTTGATGAAAACCGTCATTGGTCACCGCAAACACGCAAGTAGGCGAAAATAGCAGCACAAGCAGGAAAAAGCAGCGTTTAACGCCTATAAAATCACCAATCGCCATATAAAAGTCTCAAAAGACAACCAAGGATGGCAAGGGTAGGTAGCCAAACCCACTGGGTAAAGTGCCTTTACCTTTCTTTAATTCTGTTCACGGGGTTAAACGTTGATTTAGCTCACACAACATCCGGTTTCCAGTCGCCAGCCTACCCCTATAGGAATAGACTCCCTCCACTCTCATCCAATCAGAAGGCAACGTATGCTGGAACTCATCGTTGGCACTCTGGTCACCCTGGTGGTGGGCCGTGCCATTTTCAAAGGATACTCCGCGACCGGGGTGCTGCTGAGCGGCGGCTTGCTGCTGCTGGTCGTCACCGCCATGATGGGCAAGCCGGTGCTGCCGAGCAAGGTAGTCAGTACCGGTTACATCGCGACCGATATCTTCGAATACATCCGCTTCCTGCTCAATGACCGTGGCGGTGGACTGGGGATGCTGATCATGGTGCTGTGCGGCTTCGCCGGCTACATGAGCCATATCGGCGCCAACACCATTCTGGTCAAGCTGGCCAGCAAACCGCTGGGCATCATCAAGTCCCCCTACATCCTGCTGGTTGCCGCCTATCTGGTTGCCTGCGCCATGTCGCTGGCGGTGAGCTCCGCCACTGGCCTCGGTGTGCTGTTGATGGCCACCCTGTTCCCGCTGATGGTCAATATGGGGATCTCCCGTGGTGCCGCCGCCGCCGTGTGCGCCTCGCCCGCCGCCATCATTCTGGCACCGACCTCCGGTGACGTGGTGATGGCCGCTCAGGCCGCCAACATGCCGCTGCTGGACTTTGCCTTCAAGCTGACCCTGCCCATCTCGCTGGTAGCCATCGCCTGCATGGCGGTGACCCACTTCTTCTGGCAGCGCTACCTTGATCAGAAGTCCGGTGAGCACAATGAGCCGGTCGCCCCGGGTGATCTGCTGACCACCGCGCCCGCGTTCTACGCCATCCTGCCATTCACCCCCATCATCGGGGTGCTGGTATTTGACGGCAAATGGGGCCCGCAGCTGGATATCGTCACCATCATAGTGATGTGCATGGTGCTGGCCAGCCTGCTGGAACTCATCCGTATCCGCAATGGCAAGGAGCTGCTGGACGGCCTGCAGGTCTGCTGGCGCAACATGGCTGACGCCTTTGCTGGCGTCGTCATGCTGCTGGTCGGTGCCGGTGTCTTCGCCCAGGGTCTGATGACCATCGGCTTTATCGACACCCTGCTGACCCACGCGCAGGATCTCGGCTCGGGCGGCATGATCATGATGCTGTCACTGGTGGTGATCACCACCCTGGCCGCCTTCACCACCGGCTCGGGCAATGCCCCCTTCTACGCCTTCGTGGAGCTGATCCCCAACCTGGCCACCAGCCTTGGCATCAACCCTGCCTATCTGGTGATCCCCATGCTGCAAGCCTCCAACCTGGGTCGCACCATTTCGCCGGTCTCCGGGGTGGTGGTCGCCTGTGCGGGGATGGGCAAGCTCTCGCCGTTCGAGGTGGTCAAGCGTACCTCCCTGCCGGTGGGCGTCGGCCTGCTGGTGGTGATCATCGCCACCCAGATCATGGTGCCCGCCTGATCTTTCGCCAGCCCGGCACCTGCCGGGCTGGTATCCTCCCCCCCCTTTGCAGTAGACTCGGTGCTCATTTTCCCCCTAAGGAGGACCGAGATGAGTATTACGGTTCAACTTGCCCATTTCAGTGATTGCCACTCCCACTTCGATGGCGCGCCCATGAGCTTCTCCCCTGTCGGTGAAGCCCAGTGGCGCACCCAGTGCGGCGGTTATGCCCGGATCCTGTCCCGACTGACCCAACTGCGTGCCCAAGCCGCAGCGGCTGGCCAGAGCTTTCTGTTTCTGCACGGTGGTGACTCCTTTCAGGGCTCTCTCTATTTCAACCGCTTCAAAGGTCGCGCCAACGCCGACCTGCTCGCCATGCTGGCCCCCGATGCCATGGTGCTCGGCAACCACGAGTTCGATCTGGGCAACGGCCCGCTGGTGGAGTTCTTGCGCCAGCTCGATTTTCCGGTGCTGGCCGCCAACCTGGACAACAGCCAGGAGCCAGCCGACACGCCGCTTGGGCTGTGGGATATCCCCCACCTCTACGACGCACATCAACCCTGGCATCGCCGGGTGATCGACGGGGTTCCCTTTGCGCTGCTCGGCATCACCCTCGCCCAGATGGCAGCCATCGCCAATCCGGATCCCCACACCCGTTTCCACGCGGTAGCCGACACCCTCACCCGGCTGCTGCGGGAGATCAAGCGCGAAGGGATCCAGCATATCGTGCTGCTCAGCCACCTCGGGCTGGATCAGGACAAGCTGCTGGCCGAGCGCTTCCCCGAACTCAGCCTCATCATCGGCGGCCACACTCACAGCCTGCTGGGGGATCTCGCGCCGCTGGGTCTGCCAAGCGAAGGCTGCTATCCCCTGATGAACAACGGGGTGGCTATCCTGCACGCGGGCCACAGCGCCCTCTGCCTCGGTGTCTGCGCGCTCACCTTCGATGAGGCGGGTCGCGTCGTGCAAAGTGAGGGGCAGCTGGAGTGGCTCCCCTGGCAGCCCTGGCCGTTCGCCTCCACCCCGCCCGCCGGGCTCACCTTCTGCGAGCCGGATCCACAGCTTGAACAACATCTGGCCAAACGCTACCGGCCTGAGATCGAGACCATGAGCCAGCGCATCGTCACCCGGCTGGCGGCGCCGTTGCCCCATCAGCGGCTGCCGGATGCCACCCTGCCCCACGGCAGCCAACTCGCCCCGCTGGTAGCCCGTGCCATGCTGACCGCCGCCCGCGAGCAGGTGGGTGAGGTGGACTTTGCCCTGCACAACGCCGGTGGCGTGCGCTGCTCGCTGGAGCCGGGCCCCTTGAGCGAAGCGGATATTGCCGGTCGCCTGCTCCCCTTTGCCATTCCACTAACCCTCTATCGGGTGCATGGTCACGAGCTGGCGGAGGCGCTGGAGAATGCCATCGACAACGCCACCAACAACGGCGTGATCGGCAATGGCAACGGCAGCTTCCCCTATACCGCGGGGGTGCGATTCACCTATCAGGCCAATCTGCCCAAGGGTCAGCGCATCACCCGGCTGGAGTGGGAACCCACCCCCGGCCAGTGGCAAGCGGTCAATGCCGAGCAGATCTATCGCGGGGTATCCAGTGCCTATACCGCCTCCGGCAAGGAGGGTTATACCGCACTGGCGCGTACCCTGACCCAGCACAATCAGGAGCTCGGCATCACCCTGGCCGACGCCTTTATTCGCTGGGCCCGCCATCTGCCCGCGCTGGAAGCGCAGCCGCCCCTGATTGAGTACATCAATTGAGGTTGAGGGGGGGATGGCTGTTGCCACATCCCCCCTGACGGCCAATATTGCCGCAGCCAGCGCCCGGTTCCCTGCAAGAACCGGGCTTTTTCGAGAATATTTGCCCCACACGGGCCCGCCCCATTGCATCGCACTCACTAGCTCGGCAAGATAGGCCCGCTTTCAAGACCAGCTGCAGGAACAGGCGACTTCATGAATCACTCCATCCGTTTCACCCCTCCTCGCGTCAACCCGGGCATCAAGCCAGCCATCGTGCTGCTGACCGCCCTGCTGGCGCTGCTCTTCTGTCTGCGCAACCCGCTCTTCCATGCCATGGCGCCGGGCTTTGATGCCTCGCTGTTCGCGGTGATGGGCAAGATGTGGAGCGAAGGGGGGGTGCTCTATCGCGACATGATCGACATCAAGGGGCCGATGATCTTCGCCCTCGACGCGCTGGGCTATGGTCTGGGTGGTTTTGTCGGGATCTGGGCGCTGGAGTGGGTACTCTGCTGGCTCGGACTGCTGGCCAGCTGGCAGGCCTTTGCCCAGCTTGGCCTCTCGTTCAAGGCGCGCCTTGGCGCCATGCTGGCGGTGCTGGCCCTCTACGGCACCCGTTACTACTACGGCAACATGACCGAGGACTGGACCTTCCACCTCGCCCTCATCGCCCAGTGGGCCTTTATCACCCTGCTGCTGGACAAGGGATTTCGCTGGTGGCCCGCGCTGGTGGCGGCCCTCACCTTCGCCATCGTCGCCTGGATGCGCACCAACAACGGCGCCTTCTGGGGTGCCTGGTATCTGGTGCTGTTCTGCCACTGGTGTCTGCACGAGAAGTGGCGTGACGCCATCTTGCTGCTCATCTCCAGCCTGCTGGGGCTGGCGCTGATTGGTGGCCCGCTTTATGCCTACTTCCAGCAGCATGATATGCTGGCGGCCTTCAAATACTACGCCTTCGACATCTTCTTCGAAGGGAGCTACGGCAACGGCTTCTCCCCCATGGTGGGCGCCGTCGGCCTGCTGCGCACCGGCCTCATCATGCTGCTGCCCGCCTTCATTATTCTGATGCTGAGCCGTCGTCAGGAGTGGTATCTGCCCGCCCTGCTGGCGACCCTGTTTGGGGTGCTGTTTACCCTGATCGCCAACTCGGTCTCCGGCCATGTGTTCGATCACTACGACGTGCTCTATCTGCAACTGGCGGTGCTACCGCTGGCGGTACTGCTGGATCGCAGCGAACAGCAGGCAGATGCCATCGGCCTGCTCTGCATCTCGCTGGTCGTGCTCACCGCCAGCTGGCTGCTGGCCCAGCAGCTTGCCTTTGGCTGGAGCACCAAGGAGTGGTCCCTCGAGCGGGTCAACGAGGTGCTCGGCACCAGCCTGCTCTGGGCGCTGCCGGTGCTGATCCTCATCCCCCTCTGGCGCGCCTGGGATGTGCGCAGTGCCACCCCCTGGCTGGCGACGCTGGCCATGCTGCTGCTGATGATCAACAACGCCTGGGAAGGGACCCTCAAGGGGCGCCCCTTCAATCCGGCCGCGCAGGTACGGATCGATCGCATCAAGGCCGAGACCAGCCCGAGCGACAAGATCTGGGTCGATGGCATCCAGCCGCAATATTATCTCTGGACCGATCGCCAGCCGGCATCCGCCTACCTCTTCTTTGCCAACGTCAATCCGCCCTATGATGTGCGCGAGCGGGTGCTGGCCGATATCCAGCGTCAGAATCCGAAGTTCATCATCGCCAAGCCGGATCGGGTGAGCGAGGAGCTGAAAAAGCCCAGCTCCCCCTCCCATCTCGCCTTCTATCAATACCTGACCAGCCACTACGAAGAGGTGGATCCGGGTCTCTATCGCCGACGCTGATCACCCATCGCCCCCACAGGGCGGCCATTGTTGCAATGGCCGCCCTTTTTATTGCGCCAGAGCGCCTGGCAGCAGCGGTCCACAGTAGGCAAGCCCGCCCGAGATAACTACAATGACGCTCTTTTTGATGTGACGAGTGACACCATGGCGGAACTGACTTATCTGGGCGGCTATCCCGACCCCCTCAAGGCACAGGTACAGCAGCTGATTGCAGCAGGCAAGCTGGGGGAGATGCTGGCCAAGCGCTATCCGGAGAGCCACCAGATCCAGAGTGACAAGGCGTTGCTCGCCTACACCATGGAGCTGAAGAACCGCTACCTCAAGAGCTCTGCCCCCCTGTCAAAGGTGGTGTTCGATGGCAAAATCAACGTCATCAAGGATGCCCTCGGCCTGCACACCTATGTCAGCCGGGTACAGGGCAGCAAGCTCAAGGCCAAGAACGAGATCCGCATCGCTGCCCTGTTCAAGGAGGCGCCGCCCCCGTTTCTGAAAATGATCGTGGTGCACGAGCTGGCCCATATCAAAGAGAAGGATCACAACAAGAGCTTCTACCAGCTCTGCCAGCACATGGAGCCCGACTATCATCAACTGGAGTTTGATCTCAGGCTCTGGCTCACCTGGCGCGATATCGACAAGGCCAGCCGCTAGGCTGACACCCGTTTCAAGGAGGAAACATGTCATTTGCCGCTGTCCCCATTAGCGCCACGCGCTTTATTGCCAATGTGATCATTGCCAACTTGAGCCGCGCAGCCCGCTCCCGGCGCGTGTCACGCGGGCTGTGTGCCCTGCTGCTTCTGCTCGCGGGGCACAGCGCCCACGCCAGCGAGCGCTGGCAGAGCGACAGCTATCTCACCGAGAGTTTTATGGCCATCGCCATGGAGCGGGAGTATCACGAGACAGCCCATCCCCGCTTCACCCGCTGGCAGCAGCCGATCCGGCTGCAACTTATCAACGAATTTGGCGACAAGCCGCTGCAGGCGGAGGTGGTGAAGGTGCAGGCGGCCCATCTGGCTCGCATCACCGGCCACCCCATCAGCATGGTAACCAGCAAACCCAACCTCACCCTGATCATGACCGACTACCAGCGGATGAAGAGCTGGGCCAAGCGCACCATGGGCAATACCTCTTCGGTCAATGCCGCGCTCAAGGAGGGGCTCTGTATCGGCCACTTTGCCACCAACAAACAGCACGAGATCAGCAGTGCCACCATCATCATTCCGGTGGATTACAGCCGGGCCAAGGGGCGCTTTCTCGACTGCGTGGTGGAGGAGTTTACCCAGGTGATGGGGCTGCCCAACGACTCCGACAAGGTGTTCCCCTCCATCTTCAACGACAACAGCGTCGACAGTTTTCTGACCGGTCTCGACTATGTGCTGCTCAAGATGGCCTATCACCCGACCCTCAAGGCTGGGATGAGCAGTGACGAGGTGCGCGCAGCCCTCCCCCTCGCCCTCAAAGAGTTGCGAGCCAAGGGTGAGATCACGCAGGCAGATCAACGGGTACAGCAGCAGAGCCTGAAAAGCTGGGCGGGACTGTAACGGGCGCAGATCCACCCAGAGCCAGATAAATCACCGCTCGCCAGGGTTAGCCACAGTTAGCCACCAACAAAAAACGCAGCCAGCTGGCTGCGTTTTTCATTACTCGGACATGGGCGGGTCTGAGTGGGATTGCTGTTTACCCTTTATCGCTCACCCGATCGTTCGACCATCGGGATCAGGAGGCGACGTTCTCTTCCGGCATCCAGCTCTCGGCGTTCTCCCACACCTCCTGCACCATGGCTTCGGCCAGCTCTTTGTCTTCCTTGCTGGCACGGCTGACGGTCAGGGCCATGGCACTGCCCGGCGCGACCCGCACATGGATGTCGGGGAATTTTTCGCCAAGCTGCTTGAGCAGCTCCTGACGCAGCGCCTCCATGGTCGAGGTCGGGATCTGATGTTTTCTGTCGATGATGATTTCAAGACGCATAGGAAACTTCTCCATGATTTATAACTGTATTTTTATCCAGTATTCATGGGAAGTAAAGTGCCATCTTGCACCAATCAGAAAAGATCCAGCTGCTGACCGCAGATCCGATCGAACGATTCGCCGATAAAGGGCAGGATGGCGTCGGCAATGGGCCGCAACTGCTTGTCGATATAGTGTTCGTAATCGATGGCGCTGCGCCGGTACTCCAGCGGCTCGGGGCCATTAAGAGTCATCAGGTAGGCGATGGAGCCCCTGTGCTGGTAGCGCTGGGGCAGGCCGCGGCGCAGGTTCTCCTCATCCGCCAGCCGCGCAGCCCGCACATGAGGCGGCACATTCTTCTGATACTCTTCGAGCTTCTGGCGCAGCCGTTTGCGGTAGATAAGCAGATCGTCGTGACGACCGGCGCGGGTCTCATCCACCATGGTGCGCACATAGCCGCTGGGATCTTCATCGTGAAACACCAGCTCGTAGAGGCGGGTCTGGAATTGCTTGGCCAGCATGGTCCAGTCGGTGCGCACCGATTCGAGCCCCTTGAACACCAGTTGCTCTG
>NZ_JRGK01000271.1 GCF_000764645.1 Aeromonas finlandensis | reverse complement strand
CTCGGGGTGCTGGCCCATATCAGCGCCTATCGGGACGGCGCAGCCTGGCTCGATGCCCTTAAAAGCTATCTGCACGGCAACCTCGCTCATGTGGCGGCGCGGCTCAACGCAGCCTTCCCCGCCATCGACTATCGGGTGCCCGAGGGAACTTATCTCGCCTGGATTGACTTGAACGGCCTCGGTATCGACTCCACCGAACGGATGGATGCGCTGCAAGCCTTGCTGGTGGAGAAATACCGGGTCGCCATCATGCGCGGCGATACTTACGGCCCGGAAGGCAAAGGCTATATCCGCCTCAACGTCGGTTGCCCGCGCTCGAAGGTCGATCAGGGGCTCGACGCCCTCATCGGTGCGCTGGGGGAGCTGGTGTAGGGTAAATCCATTCAACGTGAGAAACAGAAACGGGGCCATCAGTGATGGCCCCGTTTTTATTGCGCTGTGCTCCGTTATCAACCTACGCCAAATTCAGGCGCGAATGGTCATCGGGATAGAGCTGTTCGGGCGTGACATGGCTGGTTCGATTGCTGGCTCGATGAGCTCGTTAGCTGCTAGTGCAGTGCCTTGGGTCAGGGCTTCAGCCTGATGCAGCATGCGGTTGACAAGGTCAATCAGAAGTTCCACATCCAGCTTGTCCAGCCATTCACGGCTCCAGAGCAGGGTGCTCTGTTCGCTGTCGCGACTGAGCTGCAGCACTGGCCAGTCGGCCATGGCGGCGAGGGAGGGGGTCTGGATATCCCCCAGCGGAATAAACAGGGTCACCAGTTGATCCCGCTCGCGAATATGGAGGCTGAAGGGGCCCGCCTGCAGATCCAGTCCCTGTTCGTGCAGGCACTCCTGCGGCAGGGATAGCTGACGAACGAGGGTCGATAGCATGGCATGAAACATCATTAATCCTCCCGATGGGCGTTATCAAAGACCGACTCTGTGGGCGGCCACAGGTTGGCAATGGGGGGCTGTGCAGGCGTGCCAATAAGGCGTGCCCCTATGGTGGCGGCCCACGGGTCGACCACTTTGGCATGTGGCCCCCAGCTCTCCGGCTTGGAGAGTTCACTCCCTTCGGCGCGACCAATCACCACAAAGCAGTGGGTTTGGGCGTGACCCTGTGCGCCACGGTGGGCCAGCACTTCGATCCGCTGGTCACTGTTGTGGCGCAGCAGTTCGGCCGCAGCCGAATAGGCCAGGGTTGAGCAGCAACCCGCTTTGGCCTGATCCACCGCCTTGGCAATATTCTCCAGCGTGCGCAACGAGAGAGGCTGTTTGTTGCGAGTCTGGATGGCCGCCATATTGACGCTGTCGTTGGCGCGCTGGTTGGCTGCTTTGCGCTGGGGATCCTGACCGAATGCGTCGAGTTTGCCGATGATCTTCTGGTAGCTCGGGTTGTTGGGCTGGACAAAGGTCTGGGCATCGGTGCAGGCGTAGCTGCCCAGTTTTTCCAACCCGGCCATGCTCTGTTGCAGCAGGGCATGGGTGCCACCGGCGACCACTTTGGGTTCGTGTCGCGGCGCGGTTCTGGCGATGGCGCCCTGTTCGGCCAGCGCCTGTTTCAGTTCGGTCAGGCGAGCACCACGGGCGGCCACCTCTTTGGGGTGGTGCTGCTCCCAGTGCTGGATTGCATCCTGCACCCGCTGCGCCTTGCCGCTATCGGGGGCAGTTTGCAATTGACGCAGGGTGCTGATGACCTGCTTGAGATCGCTGCTCTGGAAGTGGCCGATGCCGCGTTTGACGGACTGTTCGAACAGTTTGTTACCCTGTGCCAGCAGCGGGCTGGCGTCTGTCTGCTGGGGCGAAGTGGGGTGGTTGAGGTGAATGTGTCCACCGATTGCTGGTAAGGCCATGATGTGATTCCCGACAGGGTTGACGATAAGGGGATGATAACGAGCCGTGGCGGCGCGCTATATCAGAGGGCGGTCGGGGATTTGTCAGTTTCTCGCCGTGTGCGCTGTTTGTTTGGCCTGGCGGGCAGCATGCGGCCCTACCACTGCGGCCCTTCGCTCTGGCGCCACTGCTCCAGCCAGCGCAGGACTTCGGCGGTCGCCTCGATCTGGTCGGCGGGGATGTAGTTGTTGATCAGCGCGTCGCGATAGAGGGCGCGGGCCAGCGGAATGCGTTGCAGCACGGGGATGCCCTCCTCTTCGGCGATCTTGCGCACCTGCAGCGCCTGGGCATCGGTGAACTTGAGGGTGACCACCGGTAGCGGGGTCTCCCCCCGCTCGTAACGGATGCCGATGGCGATATGGGTCGGGTTGGCGACGATCACCGAGGAGCGCTTCACATCGGCGCGCATGTTGCTCGACTGCAACTCCTGATGGAACTGGCGGCGCTTGCTCTTGATCTCCGGGCTCCCCTCCATCTCCTTGTACTCTCGCTTCACCTCGTCCTTGCTCATCTTGAGCTGCTTGACGTGCTGGTAGTGTTCGAAGGCGTAATCGGCGATGGCGATCACCACAAAACCCATGGCGCAGACCGCCATCAGCTGGCCCATCATCCCCCCCAGCACCGGGGCGATGCAGCTCATGCCGCAGCCGGGCAGTTGCAGCATCGCTTGCAGGTTGCCCTCGATAGTGACCCACACCAGCAGGCTCAGCAGGGTGACCTTGAGCAGGGATTTGACGAACTCCATCAGGCTCTTGATGGATAAGATCTTCTTGGCCCCCTCCACCGGATTGACATGCTTGATGTCGGGTTTGATGGACTCGCCGCTCAGCAGAAAGCCGTACTGGGCAATGTGGGAGGCCAGCACCACCAGCACCTCGACCGCCAGGATCGGGATGCAGAGATAGGCCATCTCCTGCAGCAGGTTCTCCACCACATGGTTGAGGGCCTCAGTAAAGGGGAGGTTGATGTGGGACGCCGGGATCAGCATCAGTTTGCCCAGATGTTCCAGGTAGTAATCGGACATCGCCATCAGCATGCCGATCAGGCTCAGGATGATGGCGGTGGAGACCACCTCCTTGCTCTTGACCACCTGCCCCTTCTGGCGGGCATCGCGCAATTTTTTGGGGGTGGGCTGTTCGGTTTTTTCGCCGCTCATCGGGTCTCCTGGGCAAGGTCAATCCGGCTGGGGCCAGCTCGGGTCACAGAGTGAGTGATCATCAGGCTCCCCAGACCGGCAGAAACAGACCGAGGGGGTCGATCAGCGACATCACCCAGCTGCCGAGATTATCCAGCAGCCGCAGGATCGTGTGCTGCCAGCAGATGCCTGAGAGGGCGAGCAGCATGCAGACAAGAATGAGGGGTGGGAGTGTCATCGCTGTGTATCTGACCATGGGGTCATTGTGCTCCCAGTACCGGTCCCAGCAGGCGCAGCGGATCCATCACCGCCAGCACCTCCCGATAGGCGTGATCCATCATCAGCTTGATGTAGATGACCAAGAGCAGGCTGGCGACGGCACTTTTTATCGGCATCGCCAGCACGAAGACGTTGAGAGAGGGGGCGAAGCGGCTGATCAGGGCCAGCCCGAATTCGGCCAGAAACATGGCGATCAGCAGCGGCGCGGCCAGCAGGGCGCAGAGCAGCAGCATCTGGCTGAACTGGCTGTAGAAAAAGCTGACCCACTGGGCGCTGATGGTGGGAAAGAAGTGCACCACCGGCCAGCTGGTGTAGCTCTGGAACAGCGCCGAGAGCAGGGCGAGAAAGGCGCCGCTGGCAAAGAAGAGGGTGATCAGGGTTTGGGTCAGCAGCAGGCCGGTGGGACTGGTCTGGCTGGCGAGGCTGGGGTTGAACAGGGAGCCCATGGCGGCGCCGCGCTGGTTGTCGATCAGAAAACCGCTCGCCTCGATGGCCCAGAAGGGGATGGCGGCGACAAAGCCGATCAGCAGGCCGAGCAGTACCTCCTTGACGATCAGCAGAGCCAGATCCATGGCACCGAGGCTCGGTGGCAGGGTATCGGCAATCATGGGGTAGGCGAACAGCGCCAGCGAGCAGACCACGCCGTTGCGGATCATCGCCCCCCCCAGCATCTGCTTGCTCAGCACCGGCAGCATCACGAAGCAGCTGATAAAGCGCGGCAGCAGCAGGGTGTAGGCCAGCATCTGGCCCTGCAGGCTCTCCAGGGTCATTGGATCTGCGGCACCTTGTAGAGCACCATGTCGGCGAAGCTGTAGAGCTCGTTCCCCAGCCAGGCAGTGGTGGCAAACAGGGTGATCACCACGGCGATCAGCTTGGCGACAAAGCCCAGGGTCTGCTCCTGGATCTGGGTCAGCGCCTGCAACAAAGAGACGAGGGTGCCCACCAGCGCAGCCACCAGTACCGGCGGCATGGAGAGGATCAGCACCAGCCAGAGAGTCTGGCTGGTGAAGTGGAGAATATCGGCGTGACTCATCCTAGCCTCCGTAGCTGATGACCAGCCCGTGGGTGAGGCGGGCCCAGCCATCGAGCAGCACAAACAGCAGCAGCTTGAACGGCAGCGAGATGGTCATGGGGGAGACCATCATCATCCCCATCGCCAGCAGGATGTTGGAGATGATGAGATCGATGGCGATAAAGGGCAGGTAGATCAGAAAGCCGATTTCGAAGGCACGGCTCAGCTCGCTGACGGTAAAGGCGGGCAGCAGGATCAGCAGGCTGTCGGGTTCCAGCCGATCGGCATACTCGCTGGGCCAGAGCTGCTTGGTGCTGTCGATAAAGAAGGCGTGCTCCCGCGGCTTGATCTGTTTTTTCAAGAAGGCGCGGTAGGGGGCGATCCCCTCATCGAGGAACTTCTCCACCGATTCGGACTTGGCCAGCGACACCTCGTTCTGGCGCAGGTAATCCTGGGTGGCAAAGCCGACCGGCGCCATCACATAGATGCTGAGGATGATCGCCAGCCCGTACATCGCCATGTTGGGGGGGATCTGCTGCACCCCGAGGGCGTTGCGCAGCAGCGAAAAGACCACCGCCAGCTTGACGAAGGAGGTGGCCATCACGGCAATAAAGGGCAGCAGGGCCAGCAGGGCCAGCCCGACGATAAGGTTTAGCTCGTCCGGCAACTGGATCATGACTGTGACTCGTTGCTGAGGCTCTCGACCCGCACACCCAGGCGACCCTGGATCTCTACCAGTCGGCCCACGCCCAGTGCGTGGCCGTTGCTGATGATGCGCACCTCGCCATCAAGGGGCGTACCGAGATCGATCAGGGCGCCCGGTTGCAGGCTGGTGAGGGTGTGCCAATCCAGATTCTGGCGACCCACTTCGAAGCTGACCTGAATGGGCAGGCTCTCCAGCTCGGTCGGGCTGAGCGGTTCATCGGGGGCGGAGGTATACATAGCGGTCAATTCCAGATGTTGTTGATGGGGTTGGCAGTAGGCAAAGGGGCGACCCTCCACGCAGGCGAGCAGTTGCTGGCCCAATAGCGGATGGGGGGGCGGCAGCAGCACATCGCCGCTGGCGAGCGCGGTGAGCTCCGCCATGGTCAGGCGCATCGTGCCCCAGCGCAGGGAGAGGGTCAGTGGCAGTGATAGCCGCTGCCGTGGTGGCCGTGGTGGCAGCCTGGCCAGCAGCGGTTCGGGTTTGGTGAGCCAGAGGGCGAGGCTGGCCCCCTCCCGTTGCAGCAGCAGTTGCAGGGCGGGCTCATCGGTTTGCTTGCGACTCTCCTGCCGGGTCAGCGCCGAGCAGGTGAGGTCGCCGAGGGGTTGCCCCAGCCGCTCGATCAGCGCCAGTTGCAGTGGCTCGGGCAGGCTGAACAGTGCCGCCTGCTGCAGATCCGGCGCAAGCCAACGGGCCAGCTCGGCGCCGTGGCACAGCAGGGGCAGAGAGAGCCCCTGCCACTGCAGTTGCAGCCGGGCATCGAGCGTCGCTGGCGGCAAGCCGATGGCGAGGGCCAGTTCGCCGCCGCCCCAGCTAAAATGCTGGCGGTATTGGCTCAGAGCCTGTTGCAAAGTCAGCTCCGCCAGCGAGGCGGAGGTGAGGGCAATCGATGTCATGCGTCGGCATCCCACTCTTCATAGATGGATCGTTTATGGCGCGAGCCCTGTTCGCTGTCGGCCTGGCTAAACAGGTCAAGAGCGACCCGCTCGCCGGGATAGAGCCGTTGCAGGCGGTCGACCAGATCGCTGCGCCCCTGATTGAGCAGCAGCTCCCCCTCGCGGGTCGCCAGGATCTCGATCTGCAGCTCGCCACCCTGATGAGCGATACGAATGGCGAGATCCCCCAGTTGCGGCAGCGTCAGGCGCAGCAGCGGCGGACGCTCCGGACGGCCCAGCTCCTGATAGATATCCACCGCCAGCCGTTCCAGTAGCTGACCCAGCTCCCGAGGGTGCTCGGCGGGCGCCATGCGGGCGAGCAGCAGATCCCCGGGGGTTTTCACCTGCGGGGGGAGCGGTTGACCGCTGGCCTCGGGCACCTCGTCGGTCACCGTGAGCGCGTCAGTATCAGTGCCAGAGGCGAGCCGCTCGGCCAGCTCGCGAGCATCGGCCTGCAAGAGATCGCCGGATGCGTGGGGTGAGTTGCCCCCTGCCAGCTCCGGTTTAGCGACTGGTTGATCGGTGGCCGTCTGCAGGGCATGTGGCTGCCCGGCATCGGCCAGCTGGCCATCGCCGGACTCGCGGGTGGGCTTGCCGCCTGCCAGCTCCCGTTGCGCTACCGGCTGATCGGCGGCTGTGTGCGGGGCATGTGGCCGCCCGGCATCGGCCTCCTTGTTCGTCGGCGTGAGACGGGCGTGATCTTGCGCAGGGGGAGGTGATCCCTCTGCGGCAAGATGAGCCTGTGCCGTCAGTGCTGGTATCTCTGCCTGCTGTTCGGTTTTCTCGCTCTCTTCCTGTCGCTCACGGGCTCGCTGCGTTGCAGGGGATATGGCCGATGGCTCTGGCTGGTCTCCCTTGATGGCAGGCGGTTTAAGCCGCGCTTGCTGCTGGGTATCCGAGGCCATCCGCTCATGCTGGAGGGCGGCGTCGCGCGCGCTTTTGTTCTGCACTGCTTGCTTGCGCTGGCGCAGCTGACCATGCTGTTCCTGCTCAAGTCGCATCGCTTGCTCGAAGCGCTGCTGCTGCGTCGGATTGGCCTCTGCCTGTGGGGGATCGCCCTGGGATCTCGTGGTGCCCTTGCTGGACATGACTCGGTTCATGACTCGTTACATCCTGATCTGCTGGCGGAACTCTTCCTGTTCCTGCTCTTCGTTGTAGTCACGCAGGGCTCGCTGTGACGCCAGCGCCTGACGGTGTAATTCGGCAAATTTTTCCTGCTGCTGGCGGGCGCGGTGCACCGCCTGCTGGCGCTCCTGCAAGCGGATGCGCTCTTCGGCCACCCGCTCGGCCTGTTCGGCGGCCGCTTGCTCCAGCTGGGCTTCTCTCTCTCGCAGCAACGCCACCTGCTGTTGCCACTGCTTGAGCCCTTTGCGATCGAGCTGCTCTGCCTGACAGATGGCAAACAGGCGATCCTCCTCGGCAAGGCGCCACTGGCGGTAATCCTGGCTGGCCTGTTCTGCCTCCAACTGGCGGTGACGGGCCAGCTGCAATCGCCCTTGCTGGGTGACGAGCTGCTGTTCGGCGCGCTCCAGTCGCAGCTGTTTGATCCGTTGCAGGCGGCCGATCATCGGGTCAGGGCCTCAAGGGTGGTGAGGGCCTGCTCCAGTGAACTCGGTTCATGGGTGCCTTGCTTGAGCCACTGGCGAATCGCCTCAATACGGGCGATCGCTTCGTCGGCGACCTTGTCCTGCCCCTTCTGGTATTCGCCGATCTGCAGCAGCAGCTCCACCTCTTCATACTTGGCCAGCCAACTGCGCAGCCGACCCGCCTGTGCCTGATGCTCGGGGGCGATGATCTGGTTCATCACCCGGCTGGCGGAGCGCAGCACGTCGATGGCCGGGTAGTGGTTGGCCGCCGCCAGCTTGCGCGACAGGATAATGTGACCGTCGAGGATAGAGCGGGTCTCGTCAGCGACCGGTTCGGTCATGTCATCCCCCTCCACCAGCACGGTATAGAGAGCGGTGATGGAGCCTTTGTCCGACTGGCCAGCCCGTTCCATCAGGCGGGGCAGGGCGGCAAACACCGAGGGCGGATAGCCCCGTCGGGTCGGCGGCTCGCCAGCGGCCAGACCAATCTCCCGTTGGGCACGAGCAAAACGGGTGACGGAGTCCATCAGCAGCAGCACTCGCTTGCCCTGATCCCGGAAATATTCGGCAATGGAGGTGGCGACAAAGCCCGCCTTGGCCCGCTCCATGGCGGGGCGATCCGAGGTGGCCACCACCAGCACCGCCTTCTTGAGCCCCTCTTCCCCCAGATCTGCCTCGATAAACTCCCGCACCTCCCGGCCCCGTTCGCCGATCAGCGCCAGCACGGTGACATCCACCTCGGCGCTGCGAATAAGCGAGGCCAGCAGGGTGCTCTTGCCGCCCCCGGCGGCGGCGAAGATCCCCATCCGTTGCCCCTCACCGCAGGTGAGCAGGCCGTCGATGGCGCGAATGCCCAGCGAAATGGGCTCGGCGATGCGCTTGCGGCTCATGGGGGGCGGGGCATCCCGATAGACCGGATACCAGGCGGCGGGTTCCGGCAGATGGCCGCCACCAAAGGGGTTGCCAAGGCCGTCCAGCACCTGACCGAGCAGGTGCTCGCCGACCCCGACCTGATGCATGGCGCCAGTCGGGCTCACTTCGGTGTTGGAGGAGATGCCAAACATCTCGCCAAGGGGGGTGAGCAGCGCCTGATGCTGGGCAAAGCCGATCACCTCTGCTTGCAGCGAGAGGGTGTTGTCAGGATTGCGCAGGTGGCAGAGCTCGCCGATCCGCACGCCGGGCACCACCGCCTTGAGCAGGGTGCCAGTCACCTGGGTGACCCGGCCACGGATCTGGATCAGGCGGCACTCGTCGATGGCGTGACGAAGCTGGCCGGGGATGTGGTCGAGGGAGAGGGTCATAGAGATCTGCACCATTGAAACTGGCTGCCACTATAGGGGTTGGCTTGCAACAGAGATTTCAGCGCGAGTCGGGACTTTTTAGAAAACCGTTGGGGGCAGGCTAAAAATTCACGACCGATTTTGGCATAGGGGAGGGGGGGCGATTTTTATAATGCCATCCTCATCAATCCATTCGTTACGGGAATCTCCATGGCCATTATCCAGAGCAACCCCTATGCCAGCGCCGCGCCATCCGACGTGCGTGGTGCAGAGAGTACCGCCAGCACCGCCACCCTGCAGGGGGGTCAGTTTCAGGGGGAGCGGGTCGTGCTGGCCAGTGCCTCCCAATCTCTGGCCGATGCCGCTGAAGAGCTCACCTTTGTCTTCTCGGAGCGCAAAGAGCTGTCACTGGCCAAGCGCAAGCTGAGCGACAGCACCGCCAGGATCAGCGAGATCGAAGAGCTGGTGGGTGACTACCTGGAGAAGGTGCCCAGTCTTGAGCGCCAGCAGAAGATCAAGGAGATGGTGAGCCACCTCGGCAGTGGCCGGCTGGCCAACCTCTCCCAGTTGCTGGCCTATCTCGAGAGTTTTTCGGGGGAGGTGAGCGAGCAGTTCGAGGCGCTCTGTCAGGCGCGCAAGGCCCTCGCCGGACGACCGGAGATGCAGGGCACCCTGGTCCTGGTTGAGCAGGCGCTGGCCAAGCTGGCGGAGGAGCAGGGCACTGCCATCGTGCTGGGAGCCCGGATCACCGCACCGGCGGCCGAGGCGGCCAGTGCCGGCGTTGGCACCGAGCAGGATCTGCGGGATCTCTATCGCGATGCGGTGCAGGACTACCGCGCCCTCTCTGCCGCCTGGCGCGACATCCACAGCCGCTTTGGCAACGGAGCGGTGGAGAAGGTGACCGGTTTCATGATGAAGGCCCTCAGCGCCGACCTCGATACCCAGCAGCGCTGGCTAGACCCGGTCAAGCTGGAGCGGGTGATGAGCGACATGCACATGTTGCGGCTGATCAATTCCCTCTCGGCGCAAGTGGACGAGCTGTGGCAACGGATGAAGGAGGGGTCGGCCCATGGCATACGGGCCTTCTGATCTGATGGGCGATCTCATCGCCCTGGTGGAGAAGCGCTGGGCCAGCGTGCGGGATGTCGAGCAAATTGGGGTCGCCCTCGAGCTGGCGGAGAGCCGCCAGCAGGTGCTGCTCTATCAGGAGCTCAAGCGGCTGATCCGCCTGTTGCCCGTTGAGTTGTTCAGCGAAGAGGAGCAGCGCCAGAACCTGCTGCAGTGCTGTCAGGGGGCGCTCGATAACGCCATCGAACGTGAAGAGGATGAGTTGTCTGGAGAGTCGTCATGAACTGGATTGAACCCCTGCTGGTGCACTTTTGCCAGGATCTGGGCATCACCATCGGGGATAACCCCCACTCGCTGATCCAGCTTGATCTGGAGCAGAGCGGCACCCTGCAACTGGAGCGCCATCAGGGGCAGCTGACCCTCTGGCTCGCCCGCGCCGTACCTTGGCATCAGAGCGGCGAGGCGATCCGCCGTGCCATGACCGTTACCGCCGCAGCGCAAGGCCCGGCACTGCCAGTGCGCAGCGGCTGGCTGGGGGAGGATCAGTTGATCCTCTTCGTCACCCTTGATGAGCGGGCGATTACCTTGCCGCTGCTCCATCAGGCGCTGGGTACCCTGACCCAATTGCAACGAGAGGTGCTGGCACCATGAGCCGGATCACTGCCGCCCGTCATTGGGATATCGAGTCGTCTGGCGTCAACAGACCCACCCGTTTTAGGGGGGAGATGGTATGAGCCGGATCACTGCGGCGCATATCGGCATCGAGCAGCTCACTGCCATCACTCTCGACGAGCAGGAGCAGACCCTGCCGGGGCGTTATGCCCTGCTGCCTGATGGTCAGTCCATCGAGCCCCATATCAGCCGCCTCTACCCGGAACGGCTGGTTGAGCGGACGCTGCTCGACTTCGCCACCCCCGATCGCAGTTTTCACGATCTGCTGCGGCCCGGTGATTTCAATCAGACGATGCAGGGGTTGCGGGCCGTGCTGGCCGATGGCACATCGGCAGAGTTGCAAGCCGCCGCCCGCTTGCTCGAACAGCTGCATCAGGATGAACAACTGATGCAGATGACCCTGCACTTGCTGCACAAGGTATGACCATGATCCTCTCGTCACAGCAGCAGGATGCGCTGCTGCTCACCGGTTGGCTGCACTTGCAGTATGGCCACCCCGATCGGGCCAGCACCCTGCTGGCCGCCCTGTTGCAGCTTCACCCTGAACATCTGTCAGCCCGTCGCACCCTGCTGGTTGCCCTGCTCAAGCAGGGCCAAGGGGAGGCCGCGCTGGCCCATGTCGATCAGCTGATGCTGGAAAGTGAGGCCGACGGCCCGCTCTGGCTCTGTCGCAGCCGCGCCTGCCAGCTGGCGGGGCGGCTCGATGAAGCCCGTTTCGCCTATCAACACTACCTCGAACTGGAAGAGCAGAATGAATCAACGCTCCCTTGAGCTGCTGCGCCGGATAGGCGAGCGCAAGGACATCATGCTGGCGATCCTGCTGCTGGCCATCGTCTTTATGATGGTCTTGCCGCTGCCGCCGGTGGCCCTCGATATCCTGATTGCCATCAACATGACCATCTCGGTGGTGCTGCTGATGATGGCGGTCTATATCAATTCGCCGCTGCAGTTCTCCGCCTTTCCGGCGGTGTTGCTGATCACCACCCTGTTCCGGCTCGCCCTCTCGGTGAGCACTACCCGGATGATCCTGCTGCAGGCCGATGCGGGGCAGATTGTCTACACCTTCGGCAACTTCGTGGTGGGGGGCAATCTGGTGGTGGGGATCGTCATCTTCCTCATCATCACCATCGTCCAGTTTCTGGTGATCACCAAGGGCTCGGAGCGGGTTGCGGAGGTGAGCGCTCGCTTCTCCCTCGATGCCATGCCCGGCAAGCAGATGAGTATCGACGGCGACATGCGCGCCGGGGTGATCGACGTGCACGAGGCGCGGGATCGCCGCGGGGTCATCGAGAAGGAGAGCCAGATGTTTGGCTCCATGGATGGCGCCATGAAGTTCGTGAAGGGGGACGCCATCGCGGGCCTCATCATCATCTTCGTCAACATCCTTGGTGGCGTCACCATCGGGGTGACCCAGAAGGGATTGTCCGCCGCCGATGCGCTGCAGCTCTACTCCATCCTGACGGTGGGGGACGGCATGGTCTCCCAGGTCCCCGCACTGCTGATCGCCATCACCGCGGGGATCATCGTCACCCGGGTCTCTTCCGAAGAGTCCTCCGATCTGGGTACCGATATCGGCGCCCAGGTGGTGGCCCAACCCAAGGCGCTGCTGATCGGGGGCCTGCTGCTGGTGCTGTTCGGGTTGATCCCGGGCTTCCCGATGGTCACCTTCTTTACCCTGGCGGCCATCGTCACCGCCGGGGGCTACTTTATCGGCTTGCGTCAGCGCAAGGAGCAGCACAGCAACAGTCAGGATCTGCCGACGGTTCTGGCTCAGGGCGCTGGCGCGCCCGCTGCCCGCAGCAAGCCGAAACCGGGTGGCAAGCCGCGGGGCAAGCTGGGGGAGAAGGAGGAGTTTGCCATGACGGTGCCCCTGCTGATCGATGTGGATGCCGCCTTGCAGGCGGATCTGGAGGCGATTGCCCTCAACGACGAACTGGTGCGGGTGCGTCGCGCCCTCTATCTCGATCTCGGGGTGCCCTTCCCGGGTATCCACCTGCGTTTCAACGAGGGGATGGGGCCTGGCGAATATCGGATCCAGCTGCAAGAGGTGCCGGTCGCCCGCGGTTTACTGCGACCGGGTCATCAGCTGGTGCAGGAGCTGGCCTCCCAGCTCGATCTGCTGGGGATCCCCTACGAGGAGGGAGCGCCGCTGCTGCCGGGCCAGCCTACCCTGTGGGTCGCTAATGACCATCAGGAGCGGTTGGAGAAGTTGCGGCTGGCTACCCTGACCACCGGTCAGGTGGTGACCTGGCATCTCTCCCACGTACTGCGGGAATATGCCGAAGACTTTATCGGCATTCAGGAGACCCGCTACCTGCTGGAGCAGATGGAGGGGAGCTATGGCGAGCTGGTGAAGGAGGCGCAGCGCATCATTCCGCTGCAGCGAATGACTGAAATTTTGCAGCGGCTGGTGGGGGAGGATATCTCCATCCGCAATATGCGCGCCATTCTCGAGGCGATGGTGGAGTGGGGCCAGAAAGAGAAGGATGTGGTGCAGCTCACCGAGTACATCCGCAGCAGTCTCAAGCGCTACATCTGCTACAAGTACGCCAACGGCAACAATATCTTGCCTGCCTATCTGCTCGATCAGCAGGTGGAGGAGCAGATCCGCGGCGGCATTCGCCAGACCAGTGCCGGCAGCTATCTGGCGCTCGACCCCACCATTACTCAGGGCTTCCTCGATCAGGTTCGCCACACCGTGGGGGATCTGGCCCAGATGCAGAACAAGCCGGTACTGATCGTCTCCATGGATATCCGTCGCTATGTGCGCAAGCTCATTGAGGGCGATTACCACGCTCTGCCGGTGCTCTCCTATCAGGAGCTGACCCAGCAGATCAATATCCAGCCCCTCGGGAGGGTCTGCCTGTGAGTGGTGATCCTCTGATCCCCTGGTTTACCGAGCATGGTATATCGACCGCGCGCCATACCCTGTGCCATACGCCCATTCCTCTCGGTCACGAGTTTGTCCACGGCGGGCTCAAGGTTGCATGGCGGGTGGAACCCGTGGAGCGACGAGTCTGGATTGTGCTTATTGAACGGGTCGATGCAGGTGTCGGGCTTGCCAACCCTTTTTCCGCCCTCTATCTGCTGGCCAGGGCGGCGCTGGCGATGCTTGGCCCGGGTTACTGTCTCTATGGCAACGTGAACGTAATGGCTGGCAGCCAGCTCAGCGCCGAGCGTTTGGGACGCTTTTACCTGCGCTGGACCGGTGCCAGTGAGCCTGAGTCCGGTTGGTTTTCACTTGATGTCGCAAAAGTTATCTCATTGTCAGCAATGAGAAAACGACAAAACAGCGACTGCTCTTGATATGAAGGGTGTGCACCTGAGATTAAATTAGGAGGCAGGATGAAAGATGGTAGCGATGGGCTGTATGAGAAAACGATCGCAAATGCGGAGTTGGCAATTCGGGACAGTGATCATCGTGCCGCTTTGCTAAGCGAAATGTGGCAGTCCCTTGGTATTAGCCCACAAGTGACCGAATTATTGTTTAGCGAGGGCTCTGTGACAGAAAAGGCACAGGCTGAGCATGAGTTGTTGGCGGATCTTGATCGCCGTCGGCAGCTAGTACCACAACAACAAAACGTTGGGGTCCGTCCCCGTCGACCAGCCATGATGCGCGGCCTGGTAATATAGGGT
>NZ_JRGK01000270.1 GCF_000764645.1 Aeromonas finlandensis | reverse complement strand
ATCCCGTTTGAATCGGCGCAGCCGTAAAAAATAGCGGCCATTCACTGACATCAAACCGGCCATTGCCCTTTTAGCGGCTGTCGACACAACGCCAAGAGAGCGATGGCGCTAGCGCCGTCACTATAAATTTAATTTATGGCTTTTCGGGAAATGACCCCATTCCACCTTATACCGAACCAAATCCGCTACGCAGCGTCCGTTGTTGTCTCTTCTTGCTCTCGAAGGCCTTTGCCCGATCCGCTCAAGCCGACTCGCGCTGCGCCTTTCTTTGACTGTCAGTGGGCAGCCAGATTTAGCCGCCTGCCAACGGGATCTTCTCGCTGGCGGGCACCCGATCGAGCCGCCAGTTGGCGATGCCCCACCCGATGATCTCGTCAATCCGGCTCGCCATCAGCTCGGGGGGCGGACACTGGCCGAGGAAGTGCAGCGCCTGCCACAGGGCCGGTCGCACCTCATCGAGGGCCAGTGCCGGCGCATGGTTCTGCTTGGAGAGCTTGTTGCCATCGGCCAGCACTGCCAGCGGCAGATGCACCCAGCCTGGCACCGGCGCCCCCAGGGTCTGGTAGAGGGCAATCTGGCGCACCGTGGGTTCCAGCAGATCGGCACCGCGCACTATCTCGCTGATGCCGCTGTCCATGTCATCCACCACCACCGCCAGGTTGTAGGCGTAGAGCCCGTCGCGGCGGCGGATAATGAAATCCTCCTCGGCCAGCGCTGCAGGGACGGCAATATGGCCCTGCAACCGGTCCTCGAAGTGGTAGACCGGATGGTGCTGACGCAGCCGGGCGGCACACCCCTCTGCCGCCAGTCCGAGGGTGCGGCAGTGACCGCTGTAGAGACCGCCCGCAGCCATGATTTCGCGCCGGGTACAGCGACACCAGTAGAGATCGCCAGCCCGATAGAGCTGGTCGATGATCTCGTCATAACGGCCGTGGCGCGCGCTCTGGTACATCACCTCCCCATCCCACTCCAGACCATATGCCTCAAGGGTCGTGAGGATCAGATCGGCAGCGCCTGCCATCTCCCGCGGCGGATCGATATCTTCAATGCGCACCAACCAGCGCCCCTGCTGCGCCCTGGCCTGCAAAAAGCTGCCGAGGGCGGCAATCAGCGAACCGAAGTGAAGCGGGCCTGAAGGTGAGGGAGCAAAGCGGCCGACATAGGGGCGCGATGGGGATGACAATGGGGAATTCACTGGCATGACTGTTCGGGTAAGCGATTCATTGAGGCTGCATTCTGGGGGCCACTTGCCAAAAGCTCAATAAAAAAGGGAGCATGAAAGCTCCCTTTTTTATCTGTCAGAGGGTCGGTATCAACCGGCCATCTGTTTTTCCTTGATCTCGGCCAGCGTCTTGCAATCGACACAGAGGTCGGCAGTCGGACGGGCTTCCAGACGACGGATACCGATCTCGATACCGCAATGCTCGCAGTAACCGAAATCATCGTCTTCAAGCAGCACCAAGGTCTTTTCGATCTTCTTGATCAGCTTGCGTTCACGGTCGCGGGTACGCAATTCGAGAGCGAACTCTTCTTCTTGCGCGGCACGATCTACGGGATCCGGGAAGTTGGCAGCCTCATCTTTCATATGATCGACGGTACGATCAACTTCCTGCATCAGTTGGTTGCGCCAGGCACCCAGGATCTTGCGAAAATGCGCCTTTTGTTGGTCATTCATGTACTCCTCACCCGGCTTTTCCTGGTAAGGCGCGACACCCGCAATGGCCAGGGGACCCAGAGATTTCCTGTTTTCGCCTGTTGGCATGCCCTGTCTCCTAATTCAGCACGCTACCCGTGCCATCCATAAATTGAGGGCGACATCTATAGCAGAAGGGTAACGGGTAAGCAAACAAGCCGTACCAATAATGTTACCCACTCCAATATTTATGAACTCCCCTCGGGTAACAGGTGACCAGATTCAAACGGGATAAACCCTTGGGCCACCATGCCTTGCACCCCAACATGGGGCCGATAGCATAAAATTTCAACCCCCGCCGCAATTGACTGCTCAATTAGCAGACTATAGTGCGGATCTATGTGGGTTGCAGGGCGCATCCGGCTTATTCCGGAGTGCAACACCATAAATAGCAGCACGGCGCGATGGCCCGCCGCTTTCATCGCCATCAACTCGCGCAAGTGCTTGGCGCCACGGGCGGTGACCGCATCGGGAAAGTAGCCCATACCCGGTTGATCACGCTCATCGAGCAGGGTGACCGATTTTACCTCGATGTAACAATTGCCCTTCTCGTCATCTTCCAGCAGCAGATCGATGCGACTGTTCTCTTCGCCATATTTCACCTCGGTACGCAACCGGCTGTAACCCGCCAGCGGGGCGAGGGCCTCCTGCTCGATCAGCTCCCTTGCGATCTGGTTGGCGCGGGCCGTGTTGACGCAAATAAAGTGGCCCGCCGGGCTCTCGGCAATCTCCCAACTGTTGGGCAGCTTGCGCTTGGGGTTGTCGGAGGTGGAGTACCAGACCCGGGTGCCCGGATCGGCGCAGCCGGTCATGGCACCGGTATTGGCGCAGTGGATGGTGATCAGCTCGCCGTTATCGAGTTGCACATCGGTCAGAAAGCGCTTGTAGCAGGCCACCAGCTGGCCCGATTGCAGGGGGGGATCAAAGATCACGGGTTTGCCCTCCGCGCGTCTTCTTTTACCCGGGCACGCAGCGGCCAGCAGGCGAGCGGCTCGTAGCGCACTCCGTCCGGGGTCGAGATGGATTGATAGAGGCAGAACTCATCGGCCTGCAGCAGAAAATCGGGTGCAGGCAGGGTGGCTGGCGCCTCGCCCGCCTTGCGCGACAGGGTGACGTGGGGACGATAGCCCTGCTCGCCATTGCCAAGGCGCAGCTTCTCGCCGTGACGGCGCAGCGCCCGGGCCAGCACGGTCAGCTCGTTGGGCCACTCCTTCGGGCCGATCCAGGCGGCCTTGGCCCGGCTGAACCAACCAATCTCATCCAGTCTGATGGCGAGCGGCGGACAGTGCTGACGCTCCACGGCGGCGATCAGGCGGCGGGTGGTCAACTCGTCCGCCTCGCCCAGAAAAGCCAGGGTCAGATGAAGGTTGGCTTGCGGCACCGGCTGACCGGGCCAGGGCTGCTGATCGCGCCAGGCGATGAGCTCGGGGGCGAGCTCCTTGACGGGCAGGGCAAAGAAGAGTTTGGCCATGTGGTGATAATGCCTTTTTCACGCTCATTGGATGAGCCCATTCTATGGCAGCCATCCGGCCATGTCTCGCCGCCCTCCCGCCCGAGTGGCCATCTCCTCACATCCACTCACGGTGGCGCGGGTGGCTGTGGCAGAATAGGCGCCGTTTTACCGGTTGCTACAGAAGGTGCTCATCGCTTTGTCCCAGCTCCCCATCGTTTCGGTATTGCCCGAACTCTTTGCCGCCCTCGACAGCCACACCAGCGTGATCCTGCAGGCGCCGCCCGGCGCGGGCAAATCGACCCTGCTGCCACTGGAGCTGGTGCGCCAGAACCGGCTGCCCGGCCGCATCATCATGCTGGAACCAAGGCGGCTGGCGGCGCGCAATATCGCCAGCTTTCTGGCCCGTCAGCTGGGGGAGAAGGTGGGCGAGCGCATCGGCCTGCGGGTACGAGGCGAGAGCCGCACCAGCGCAGCGACCCGGCTCGAGATCGTCACCGAAGGGGTGCTGACCCGAATGTTGCAGCAAGACCCGGAGCTGACCGGTGTCTCGCTGGTCATCTTCGATGAGTTCCACGAACGCAGTCTGCACGCCGATACCGCGCTGGCCTTCGCCATCGAGAGCCAGCAAGGGCTGCGCGATGACCTAAAGCTCTTGGTGATGTCCGCCACCCTGGATGGCATGGCGCTCGAGCGCCTGTTGCCGGATGCCCCGGTAGTTCGCTCCGAGGGGCGCGGTTTTCCCATCGACTACCACTACCGCCCCGCCAATCGCCAGCAGTGGCTGGAGCCGCAGGTCGGCGCCGTGGTGCTGGAGGCGCTGGCCGCCCACCGCGGTAGCCTGCTGGTCTTTCTGCCGGGACAGGGTGAGATCGAGCGGCTGGCGCAATGGTTGGCAGACAAACTGCCGGACGATGTGACCCTCGCCCCCCTCTACGGTCGCCTCGACATGGCGGCCCAGCAGGCAGCCATCGAACCGGCGCCTGCGGGCCGCCGTAAGCTGGTGCTCACCACCAATGTGGCGGAGACCTCCCTCACCATCGAGGGGATCTCGGTGGTGATCGACAGCGGGCTGGAGCGACGGGCCTCGTTCGATCTGAAAAGCGGCGTCACCCGACTGGAGACCCGCCAGATAGCCAAATCCTCCGCCACCCAGCGGGCAGGCCGCGCTGGTCGTCTCGGTCCCGGCGTCTGCTACCGGCTCTGGAGCAGCGAGGTGCAGGAGCGGCTCGCCGAGCAGAGCCCGCCAGATATTCTCACTCAGGAGCTGACCGGCCTGCTGCTGGACGCCGCCCAGTGGGGCGCAAAGGTGGAAGATCTGCCGCTGCTGGACATGCCCCCCGCCGCCGCGGTGGCCAGCGCCCAGCGGCTGCTGGTGACCCTTGGCGCCATGAAGCCAGAAGGTGAGCAACAACTCACTCCCGCTGGCCGTGCTATGGCGGCGTTCGGTACCCACCCTCGCCTCGCCCGCATGCTGCTGCGCGCCCGCGAGCTGGAGTCCGAGAGTCTGACAGGGATTGTCGCCGATGCCGCTTATCTGGTGGCGTTACAGGAAGAAGATCTGCGAGGATCGGAGCGCCTCTCTGTGCTGTTCCACCGCCGTCAAAGTGCCCTGCGTCAGGGGGCTGCCCGCTGGTTTGAGCGGCTTGGCGTGCGCCCTGCCAATGCGCAGGGTCAGTGGCTGGGGCTGCTCTGCGCCCTCGCCTGGCCGGATCGCATCGGCAAGCTGCGCAGCGGCAGTCGCTATCAACTCAGTGGTGGGGTGAGCTGCGATCTGGTAGAAGGTCATCCATGTCAGGGACAAGGGGCCCTGATCGCCATCGAGATGGGACAGAACGATCGCGGCAGCCGCATCTTTATCGCCGAACCGGTCGAGCTGGACGAGCTGGTACGCCTGCTGCCTGAACTGGTGAGCGAACGGCAGTGGTTCGACTGGGATGAGCGGGAAGAGCGGGTACGGGCCGAGCGCCAGCAGGTGATCGGTGAACTGGTGCTGAGCCAGCGACCGCTGACCGAACTCTCTGACGAGCAGAAAGGGCGCTGCCTGCTGCAAGGCATTCGCCGCAAGGGGCTGCATGTGCTGCCGTGGGACGAGAGCAGCGAAGGGTTGCTGGCCCGTCTGCGCTGCGCCCGCGACTGGCTGCCCGATGAGGGGTGGCCCGCCATGGATGACGAGAGCCTGCTGGCCACGCTGGAACAGTGGCTGCTACCAGCGGTGAGCGGCATGACCCGGCTTGAGCAGCTAAAGAAACTCAACCTCGGCGACGTGCTGCGTCAATCCCTGCCCTGGCCACTGCCCAAGCGACTGGACGAGGCGCTGCCGAGCCACTTTGCGGCGCCCACCGGCAGCCGGGTGCGGATCCGCTATCAACCGGGGCAGGCACCGGTGATCCCGGTGCGCATTCAGGAGATGTTCGGGCAAGGTTCGACCCCCTGCGTGGCCGATGGCCGGGTACCGCTGGTGGTGGAGCTGCTCTCACCCGCCCAACGGCCGCTACAGATCACCGCCGATCTGGCCGCCTTCTGGGCGGGATCCTACGAGCAGGTGAAGAAAGAGATGAAGGGGCGCTATCCCCGCCACTACTGGCCGGACAATCCGCTGGAGGCGATGCCGACCAAGGTCACCAAGAAGAAGATGGGCATCTAGGTTCGATTGGCCAAGCCCGATCGGACATTCGCGCACGCGACATAACAAGTAGAAAGGAAAGCAAAGAGGATTTATGGCAACCCAACGACGCAAGAGCCCCCCCAAGAAGGCAGCTCCCAAACGCACCATCTGGCGCAAGCTGTTCTGGCTTGGCTTCAAGCTCTCCCTGGTGGTGGCGGCCTTTATGGTGGTGTTTGGCATCTACCTCGATACCAAGGTGCGCGAGCGCTTCGATGGCGAGAAGTGGCAGTTGCCGGTGATGGTCTACAGCCGCCCGCTGGAGCTCTACCCCAGCCAGCGCCTGTCACGGGACCAGATGCTGCGCGAGCTCAACATGCTGAGCTACAAGCAGGTGCGCCAGCCTCACACGCCGGGTGAATACGCCATCGACGGCAACCGCATCGAGCTTATTCGCCGTCCGTTCGAGTTCTATGACGGCGCCGATGGTGCCCGCGGCCTGCGCCTCACCTTCAACGGCCCGCGCCTGGAGGGGATCCAGTCGCTGGAGAACCAGCGCCAGCTCGGTTACGCCCAGATGGACCCGGTGCTGCTCGATCGCCTCAATACCGAGGATCGGGAAGATCGACTGCTGGTGCGCATCGCCGAGGTACCCGACAGCCTGCTGGTGACCCTGCTCACCACCGAAGATCGCGACTTCTACCAGCATGGCGGCGTCTCGCCGGTGGCCATCATGCGCGCCATGTTCGCCAACCTGATCGCGGGTCGCACCGTGCAGGGGGGCAGTACCCTCACCCAGCAGCTGGCCAAGAACTTCTTCCTGACCCGCGAGCGCAGCCTGTGGCGAAAACTGCAGGAAGCCTACATGGCGGTGCTGATCGACTATCGCTACAGCAAGGACGAGATCCTCGAGTCCTACCTCAACGAGGTCTATCTGGGGCAGAACTTCTCGCAGGGAGTCTATGGTTTCGGCCTCGCCTCCTACTTCTACTTCGGCATTCCGGTCAATGAGCTGGATATCGATCAGGTCGCTCTGCTGGTGGGTCTGGTGAAAGGCCCCTCCTATTACGACCCCTGGCGCTTCCCGGAGCGGGCCAAGACCCGCCGTGATCTGGTGCTGAAGCTGCTGATGGATCACGGCAGCCTGACCCAGGCCGAATACGAGCTGGCCAGCAGCCAGCCCCTCGGCATCATCGCCCGCGGCCAGATGAGCTACGGCCGCACCCCGGCCTTTATGGGGCTGCTAAAACGGGAGATCCAGAGCCGCTTCGGCGCCGATCTGCTCAAGCAGTCTGGTCTGAAGATCTTCACCAGCCTCGACCCCATCGCCCAGCATGCGGCCGAGCGTGCGGTTGAATCGGGCCTCGCCGATATCGAAAAACTGCGCGGCAAGAAGAAGCTGGAGGCGGCCATGGTGGTTTCCGACTGGCATAAAGGGGAAGTGGTGGCGCTGGTGGGTGGCCGCGATCCCCGCTACGCCGGGTTCAACCGGGCGCTGGATGCCCGCCGCCAGATCGGCTCACTGGTGAAACCGGCGGTCTACCTCACCGGCCTCTCCAACGGCCTGACCCTGGCGACTCCGCTGAAAGATCAGCCGATCCGCATTCGCGGCCAGGATGGTCAGGTCTGGACCCCGCAAAACTACGATCGCAAGTTCCGCCAGAGCGTGCCGCTGATGGATGCGCTGGCCAGCTCCCTCAACGTGCCGACCGTCAATCTGGGTCTGCAGGTGGGGCTGGAAAAAGTGGTCGATACCCTGCACAAGCTGGGGGTGCAGCAGGAGATCCAGCCCTACCCGTCGCTGGTATTGGGGGCGGTGGCCCTCTCCCCGATGGAGGTGAACCAGATGTATCTGCCCATCGCCAATCAGGGGCTAACCCAGCCGCTGTCGGCCATTCGCGCCGTGGTCAACGGTGATGGCAGCCTGCTCTATCAGCATGATCAGACCGCCAAGCGGGTCACCGACAGCCAGGCAAGCTGGCTGACCCTGTTCGCCATGACCAAGACGGTGAGTCAGGGCACGGCCCGCGCGCTCAGTGCCAAGTTCCCCGGCGCCACCATGGCGGCCAAGACCGGCACCACCAACGAGCTGCGCGACTCCTGGTTTGCCGGGCTGGACAACAACGAGCTGGTCAGTATCTGGGTCGGTCGCGACGACAACACCCCGGCGGGCTTGACCGGCGCCAGCGGGGCGCTGCAACTCTTTAGCGGCTACATGAGCCAGCGCGGCGTCAACAGTCTGGGATTGAAGATGCCGGAAGGAGTCACCTGGGCCAACTTCTCCCGCGCCAGCGGCACCCGCGTCACCAGCGACTGCCCGGGCAGCCTGCAGGTGCCGGCCAAGGCCTCCACCATGGGCTCCCCGACCGGCTGCGCCAGCAGCGCGACGCCACGCAGTGCGCTGGATGACTGGTTCGGCGGTTTCTTCAACTAGATCAACAACACGGGCAGCGCAGGCTGCCCGTTCACTATGCTGCTGACAAGGAAACACCATGACCTTTCCGCTGTTTGACGCCATCCACCATGTGGCCATCATCGCCAGCGATTACCAACGCTCGCGCCACTTCTACCACGAGGTGCTGGGGCTCCCCATCATCGCCGAGACCCTGCGCGAAGCACGCCAGTCGTGGAAACTGGATCTGGCCCTGCCGGACGGCAGCCAGCTGGAGCTGTTCAGCTTCCCTATCACCCCCAGCCGCCCCTCGACGCCCGAGGCGTGCGGCCTGCGCCATCTCGCCTTTCGGGTCAGCGAGCTTGACCGGGTCATCGCCCACCTGCTGGCCCATCAGGTCGCGGTAGAGCCGGTGCGGGTGGACGAGCTGACCGGCAAGCGCTTCACCTTCTTCGCCGACCCCGACGGTCTGCCGCTGGAGCTCTACGAAGCGCCGCGCTGAGCCTGCGTCGGCCAAACAATCAGCCAAACAAAAAGCCGCCCGGCGAACCGGGCGGCTTTGTTATTTATTCAGCGCTATCAGGCGGTGGTCAGCATGACGACGGCCAGCGCCATCACCATCATGCCAGCCCAGCCGATGGGCTTGAGCCGCTCACCGAAGAAGAGCAAACCGCCCAGCGCCGTACCGACGATGCCGATAGCCCCCCAGGTGGCGTAGGCAACGGCCAGGTCAATCTGGCCGCCACTTACCGCTTCCGAGAGCAGGGTAAAGGCGCCGAGTACCAGCATGATCCCGAGGAAGCCCCACCCCTTGTAACGAAAACCCTTGGAGCGGTTGATGGCCATGTTGGCGCCAATATCGATCAGGGCTGCGCCCAGCACTATGACAAATGGACTCATGCTACGGCCTCCACCTCTACTGACTTGTCTGCGGGCTCATCATGGGTCTCCCCCATGGTCACCATAACAATCCCCACTATCGCGAGAGCCAGGCCAATCAGCTCCTGAACGGTCACATCGTAACCAAGGAACATGACCGACACTATGGTGATCAAGGTGATCCCGAGCCCCTCCCAGAGCGCAAACGCAATACCAATGGAGATTGTTTTGGCGGCTTTCGCCAGCAACCAGTACGAGAAGCCGATCAACAGCCACATCGGGATGTAGTTCATCCAGCCAGCTCCCTGCTCGGGGATCATGGCCATGCTGGAGGTACCGGCGACCTCGGTCACGATGGCACCGGTCAAAAACAGCCGGGCCAGAAACATACGACTTAATAACATATAAGATGCCTTTGTTGCTTCGACGGGAGAGATGGTAGCCCGAGCCATCTATCCAGAGGGAGTCGCTGAGCGTCGAGATATCAGACGCTACCCATTTGCCTTGCCAATCAAGGGCAAGGTAAGGTGAAGATGGGATCACTGTGTCATGAGCCGTCAACCATGAAGCTTTATCAGATAGAACTCTTCGTCGAGTCAGCAAATAGCGGCTCCATCGCCAGTACAGCCAGACGTATTGGCAAGAGCCGCAGTGCGGTCAGTACTGCCATCGCGGCCCTTGAGGTCGAGCTTGGCGTCGAACTTTTTGAACGCGGTGCCAACCAGAGTCGGCTGACCGAGATCGGCGAGCTGGTGCTGGATGACTGCACCCGCCTGCTGCAGGCTGCCAACAGCCTGCAGCAGAAGTGCGAGCATTACGCGTCGGGGGCCGAGGTGGCGCTGCGGATCGCCCGCGATGATGCCATCCCCGAACAGGTGTGGCGCGAGATGCTGGCGGGGCTGCACAGCCAGTTCCCCGGCACCAGCATCTCGCTGGTGCTCGCCTCCCCACCCGAATTACCCGCGTTGGTCGAGGAGGGGTTTGTCGATGCCGCCTTCGGCCTTATCACCGAGGATCAGGAGCGCAGCGGCCTCAATATCGACCTGCTCAACCCAATTCGTACCCTGATGGTGGTGGCCCCCAGCCATCCGTTGGCCAGCCTGAAGCGGGTGTTGCAGCAGGATCTGACCGACCACACTCAGGTAACACTCTCTTATGTCGATGAATTTTCTGTAAAAAGTCTGCTGCCGGTTGGCGGCAAACATATCGGTCTCTCCAGCTTCGAGCTGATGCGCAATGCGGTGCTGGACGGACTTGGCTGGGCGGTACTCCCCTCGCCACTGATCCAGAGCCAGCTGCGGCAAGGCACCCTGCTGACCCTGAAACACAAGTTCAGCCTGCAGTGGCGGGATTACGGGGTCTATCTGGCGGAAAATGCCTATCACGGCAAGGTGTTGGCCTGGTTGAAGAAGTCGATCCAGACATACCTGGAACCCTTCGAGTAGCGATAAAGAGGCAGAGCCAGCTCACGATCTCGAGTTATCTTGGTGATCCAGCGAGAGGTGATGGTGCATACTGCTTATATACTCATTGAGCGCCGGAGGCGTAACCGATATGAGCAGTGCCCAAGACAAGGACGATATCTTGCTGGACGACGACATCATCGAACTCGATGATGAAGAGGTCGTGGTCCCCAAGGCACTCAACCCATGGCAAGTGCTGATCGTGGATGATGAGCCGGATATTCATCACGCCACCCGCTTGGCCCTCTCCAACATCCACTACAAATCCCGCCCGCTGGAGCTGCTCAATGCCTTCAGTGGCGCCGAAGCCGCCCGCATGCTGGAGGCCAATCCCAAGATTGCGCTGATCCTGCTCGATGTGGTGATGGAGACCGAAGATGCCGGTCTGCGACTGGTGCACCATATTCGCAACGAGATGCACAACTCGCTGGTGCGGATTGTGCTGCGTACCGGCCAGCCCGGCCAGGCACCGGAGCAGCGGGTGATCCTCGATTACGACATCAATGACTACAAGACCAAGACCGAACTGACGGTACAAAAGCTCTACACCACCGTCATCGCATCATTACGCTCTTACGAAACCCTCAGCGCCATCGACAAGAGCCGTCAGGGGCTCGGCAAAATTCTGGAAGGGGCGGGCGATCTCTATCATCTTCATTCACTGCGGGAGTTTGCCTCCGGCGTACTGAAACAGATCAGCGCCATTCTCGATGTGGGCACCGAGGGAGCCATCTGCGCCGAGCGTCGCCCCGGCGAACAGGGTCTGGAGATCCTGGCCGCCACCGGTGACTACGAGACCTTGCTGATCGATGGCAAGATCACCGACTTCCCTACCCTCAACGACTCGGTAACGAAAGCGCTGGCGGCGCGCAGCAACCGCTTTGAACACCCGCAGGACTCCCTCTATATCGCCGCCCAGAATGGCCGTGAATTCGTGTTGAGTTTTACCCCGACCCAGCCCCTCGATCCTCTCGAGTGCGATCTGCTGGATGTCTTCTGTCAGCGCATCTCGGCGGCCTACGATAACCTCTATCTCTACAACCAGCTGTTGCGCGCCCAGGAGGCAACCGTGGTGGCGCTGGCGGCGCTGGCAGAGTTTCGCGACTCCGACACCGGCGAGCATGTGTTGCGAGTACAGAAACTCTCCGATGCACTGGTGGAAGAGCTGCAACAGATGGCGGTCTACCCCAAGCAACTGACCCCGGAGTTCGTCGAGATGATCGGGATGGCCTCCATCCTGCACGATGTGGGCAAGGTGGGCACGCCCGACCATATCCTGCACAAGCCGGGCCGGTTCGATCCCGACGAGCGGGCCATCATGGAGCAACACGCCGGTATCGGCGCCAATATCCTGCACAAGGCGGGCGAGATGGTGGAGGGAACCAGCTACCTCTCGCTGGGAGCTGAAATCGCCCGCGGCCACCACGAGCACTTCGATGGCAAAGGCTATCCGGAACAGCTGGCTGGTCAGCAGATCCCGCTCTCGGCACGGATCGTGGCAGTCGTCGACGTGTTCGATGCCCTGCTCAGCAAGCGTCCCTACAAGGAGCCCTGGACGTTGGCGCAAACCATGGAGTATATCCAGTCCCGCGCTGGCACCCAGTTTGATCCTCAGGTGGTGGCAGCCCTGTCACGGCTGGTCAACGAGTCGCGACTCCCCTACTCGCTTTGAGCATCATCAACCTGCCATCCCGGCGGCATTGGCGGCCGGGATGGCAGACAAAGCCCCGCTTTGTTGCATTCCGTACACATCAAACTGCCGCAAACCAGAGACATCACCCTTCTTTGTCCGCGATAGCCGCTGAAATATGGTCATTTAACATCACATCGCTATAATATCGGCCTGCAAACCTGATACTAACAACGAAGGAAATATCATGAGCCTGAACCTGGTACCGGCTGGCAAGAGCCTGCCCGACGATATCTATGTCATCATCGAAATCCCGCAGAATGCCGACCCGATCAAATACGAAGTCGACAAGGACAGCGGCGCTATTTTCGTCGATCGCTTCATGTCTACCCCGATGTTCTACCCGTGCAACTACGGCTACGTGAACGCGACCCTCTCTCTGGATGGTGACCCCGTCGACGTACTGGTTCCGACCCCCTACCCGCTGCTGGCGGGCTCTGTCATCCGCTGCCGTCCGGTTGGCGTGCTGAAGATGACCGACGAATCTGGCGAAGATGCCAAGATCGTTGCCGTACCGCACTCCAAGCTGACCAAGCAGTACGACCACATCCAGGATGTGAACGATCTGCCCGAGCTGCTGCGCGCCCAGATCCAGCACTTCTTCGAGCGCTACAAAGAGCTGGAAGCGGGCAAATGGGTCAAGGTTGAAGGTTGGGGCGACAAGGCCGCTGCCGAAGCCGAGATCAAAACCTCTGCCGAGCGTTACGCTGCCAAATAAGCGATCGCGAGTCATGGAAAAGGCGCCTTATGGCGCCTTTTTTTCGGGTTGTGCTGGCAATGATTTGGGGGTTTCTCCTGCAGGATCCCCCTGAATATATATTTCACGTCCATCTTGTTGCTGGTAGGGGCGGTAGTAGTCAGCGCCACAGCGATAACCGCCCCCCTGCTGACTCACCAGCTCGCAATTGACCGGCAGCACCTCCAACCACTTGATGGCCTGCTGGAAGCGCAGCCACTCCTGCCACTCGTACTCCCGTGCCAGTTGATCCCGCAGGGCAAAGGCATCCACGCTCGAGCCGCCTTTGCTGATAATCACTTGTCCCGCGCTGACAGGCAGACTCAGCAGCCCCCATACCAATACGACCCAAAGCCTCATATCCCCTCCCCTGTGACTTAATTCCACAATTAAATTTAAAGTCACATCAATATGTTATCAGGATCACAAAACGAAACTTCACCAGACAGGCACCAGCTCACCTAGTTGTTAATTATCGCCCCCGGCAGGAAGCATCACCATGAAGTTGATAACAGGCCTGTTGCTCAGCCTGAGCATCTGCACCACCACCCAGGCCAGTGAAATCAATATGAGCTGGCAGTGGCAATCGCCCGACGGCCAGCACAAGCACTTTCAATTGGCCACCGACGATCAGGTGATGGCCGCCAGCCGCCACGAAATGACCCTGCTCGATGCCTCGCTCGCCAATCCGCTAGAGACCCTCTACGCCTATATCAGCCCGCGGCTCTACAACAGCATCAACCTTATCAACCAGAACAGCCCGGAGACCGCCACCAAGTTTCGCAATCTCGAACAGGCCTTCACCCTGCACGACAACAGCATGGAGTCCTTGCTGTTCTGGCAAGCCTACCAGCAGTATCAGGATGACGCCTTCTATCAGATGAGAGTAGTGCCCTGCGTCCATCCGGCCAACCGCAAGCTGCCTTGCGTACGTCCCGATTACTCCCAGCTCTTTTATCACGCCAAAGGAGCCCTCAGACCGCTGGCGCGCCAGTTTGCCGCCAAGGATCTCGCCACCAGCGTCAGCCTGCTGCAGGAGTGGATCAATGCCATTCCGACCCAACCGGAGCAGATGGATCACTTCGCTCTGCCGTTGCAGGCGCTGCAGGAGAACAAGGCCGACAGCGACGAGAAGGCGCTGTTGATGGCCAGCCTGCTGGCGGAGCTGGCACCGCAATATGTGCTCAGCATTATCTATCCGAATATCAGCATCGGCAGCGTTTCGCCCGCCTGGCTCGCCATCACCGCCGACAGCGGCCTCAAGGGCGATACTGTGGTGATCAACAATCAACGCCATGTGCTGCTGACCGGTTCTCCCCTGCTGGTGCAGCAGATGACCATGGCCAAAATTCCCCTGATCAGCGAATCGCTCTACTGACGCAGACAGCTCAGACCAGCCGCCAATTCATTGATTTTTATCGATGCCATGCCATTCTAGCCGCCCTTGCCAGCCAACCTCCTGACTGGCGAGGCGCAAAGGCTTCTGAATTGCGATCTTATTTAACACTTCTTAAACAGATCCGATCAGTTTAGGATGAAGCTCGCCCATTCCCTCAATTCGAAACTCGTTATAACATAACAAATGGAGTGTCATCAGGATGAAACATCTCGTACTTACTTTGGCGCTGCTGCCATGTCTGGCCTTTGCTCACAACATCAAGGACGCCAATCCGGTTCCGCTGGTCAATATCAGTGACAAGGGCGAGCTGGTACTGAGCGGCAAGGATATCGGCTATCAGCCGTGGCAGAGCCAGTCTCTCACCGGCAAAGTGTTCATGATCCAGCATATTGCGGGTCGCTCCAGTGCCAAGGAGCTGAACGCCCCGATGATCGAGGCAATCAAGGCGGCCAAGCTGCCCCATGACAAGTACCAGACCGTCACCATCATCAACAGCAATGACGCCATCTGGGGCACCTCCGGCTTTGTGAAGAGCAGTGCCGAAGACAGCAAGAAAGAGTTCCCCTGGTCCGCCATCGTGCTGGATGCCAAGGGCATGGCACGCAACGCCTGGGATCTGGCGCCGGAAAGCTCGGCGATCATCCTGGTGGATAAAGAGGGCAAGGTGCTGTTTGCCAAAGATGGCCAGCTCGATGCCAACAACATCGCAACTGTGATGGGGCTCATCAAGTCCCATCTCTGAATCAGAGAGAAAGGGCGCTGATGGCGCCCTTTCCATAAGGGTCTATGGGTCGTATCAAGCTGAAAATCTGGATTGTGCTGCTGGGCTGGTTGTGGCTGCAACCCCTGCTCGCCCAGCATCAGCTTGAATCCGCCCTGCCCGGCCATGACGACCATCACTGTCTGGTCTGCGCCCTCCATCTGGATGGCAAACAAGCTCTCGCCCCAGCCCCACATTGTTACGCTGATAAAACGACTGACACTCCTGTCGTTGCAACAATGCAACGATCTGCCGATGTTACCCCGCCCCACAACTACGCTATCCGTGCACCACCGCTCTCCGCTTTCCTCTATCCCTTTGTTTAATTTCTCAATTTGTTGTTAAAAAGGATTCAAGATGAAAGCAGTTACTCTGTTGCTGGCCGCGGCGGCCTTTGGCGTACACGCAAATCACGACGAGCACGAAAGCCACAGCCACGGTGCCCATGAACATGGCCACGGCCACCTCAATCTGGTGGTCGATGGCAACCAGCTGATGATCGAGTTGCAGGCCCCTGCTGCCGATCTGGTGGGCTTCGAGCACACAGCCAAGAGCGCTGAAGAGAAGGCGCAATATGCCAAGGCCATAGCTCAACTCAAGCAACCTGACGCCCTGTTCCGCCTCGACCCGGCCGCTGGCTGCAAGCTGACCCAGCAAGAGCTGCAGGCAGCCAAAGAAGAACATGATCACGACCATGACCATGACCATGACAAGGCTGCCAGCAACGAGCATGAGCACCACCATGATCATGACGCAGCGGGTCACGCCGACATGGGAGCCATGTACACCTACACCTGCGCCACCCCGGCCAAACTCACCGGTCTTGAGGCGACCCTGTTCAGTGTCTATCCAAGCCTTGCGAAGCTGAGCGTGCAGGGGATCCTGCCTACCGGCCAGACCGCAGCCGAACTGACCCCGTCCGCCAACAAGCTGAGCTGGTAACGCCATGAAAAAAGCCGTGGTTGAAATCCGAGATCTGGCCTTTGCCTGGCCAGGTGGTGACGCTGTACTCGATCTGCCCGCCCTCACCATCAACGAGGGTGAGCGGGTCTTTATCAAGGGGCCATCGGGCTCCGGCAAATCGACCCTGCTCGGGTTGCTCGCCGGGATCCAGACCGCCAACCACGGCACCCTGGAGGTGCTGGGCCAACCGTTGGCCCGGCTCTCTGGCCGCGCCCGTGACCACTTCCGGGCGGCCAATCTGGGTTATATCTTCCAGCAGTTCAATCTGCTGCCATTTCTCTCGGTGCAGGACAACGTCACCGCTGCCCTCACCTTCTCCCCCGACAAGCGGGCCCGCCTGCAGGGCAGTCCGGAGCAGGAGGCGCGCCGTCTGCTGGCGGAGCTGCAACTGCCGGATGAAGCGCTGCACCGCCCCGTTCATGCCCTCAGCATCGGCCAGCAGCAGCGGGTTGCTGCCGCACGGGCGCTGATCGGCTCGCCGCCACTGGTGATCGCCGACGAGCCCACCTCAGCCCTCGATACCGACAACCGGGCGGCCTTTATCAAGCTGTTGTTCGAAGAGTGCGAGAAGCAGGGCTCGACCCTGATCTTCGTCAGCCATGACCCCTATCTCGAACCCCTGTTCCCACGGGTCGAAAATCTGCAACAGCTCAACCGGAGAGTCTCATGCTAAAACTCGCCCTGCAAAGTCTCTGGGCCCGTCGGCTCACCGCCGGGCTCACCCTGTTGGCTGTCGCCATCAGCGTCACCCTGCTGCTCGGAGTTGAGCGGGTGCGCACCCAGGCCCGCGAAAGCTTCTCCAACACCGTCTCGGGTACCGATCTCATCGTTGGCGCCCGCTCCGGTCAGGTGAACCTGCTGCTCTACTCGGTGTTTCGCATCGGCAACCCCACCAACAACGTGGGGTGGGACTCCTATCAGGCCATCAAACAGCAGCCCGGTGTTGCCTGGACCATCCCCCTCTCCCTCGGTGACTCCCACAAGGGATTTCGGGTGCTCGGCACCAATGGCGACTACTTCACTCACCTGAAGTACGGCCAACAGCAGTCGCTGAAACTGCGCGAGGGTCGGCCATTCGGGACGCCGTTTGAAGCGGTGCTCGGCGCTCAGGTGGCCGAGAAGCTGGGCTATCGGATCGATCAAGCCATCGTTATCGCCCACGGCGCTGGCAACACCTCGTTCAGCCAGCACGACAACATGCCGTTCAAGGTGGTGGGAATACTGGCGCCGACCGGCACCCCCATCGATCGCACCATCCATGTCCCGCTGGCGGGAATCGAGGCGATCCATCTGGGCTGGGACACCGGTCGTCACAGCAAGAACGTGACACCGGAGCAGGCGCTGGCACAGGATCTCACCCCGAAAACCATCACCGCCTTTATGGTGGGGTTGAGCAACCGGATTCTGGCGTTCCAGTTGCAGCGCAGCGTCAACACCTATGCCAAAGAGCCGCTGATGGCGATCCTGCCCGGCGCCGCGCTGCAGGAGTTGTGGAGCCTGATGAGCGTGGCGGAAACCGCCCTCTCGGTCATCGCCGGTTTCGTGGTGGTGGCGGGTCTGATCGGCATGCTGACCACCTTGCTGGCGGGGCTCAACGAACGACGCCGCGAACTCGCCATCCTGCGCTCCCTCGGCGCGGGTCCCTCCCACCTCTTCCTGCTGCTGGCACTGGAGGCAATGGCGCTGACCACGGTCGGCATCGCCCTCGGGGTCGCCGTGCTCTATCTGGGGCAGGGGCTTGCCACACCCTGGTTGCTCAGCCACTATGGCCTGCAACTGAGTCTGGGGCTGCCGAGCACCTACGAGTGGCAGTTGTTGGGGGTGGTATGGCTGGCAGGCATGGTGATCGGCCTGCTCCCGGCTGCCAGAGCCTATCGCTACAGCCTGAGCGATGGCATGAGCATTCGCGTCTAGCAAGACGCCCTATATACCGATAGAAGGACAGATGATGAAGTGGAAAATAGTGGCGCTGCTGGCCAGCCTGCTGGTGCTGCCCGCCATGGCTGCCGATTACAAAACCATCGACTGGGAACTGTTGATCCCGGAGGGGGAAAAGCTGTTACCTCCGCCTCAAATCAACCACGAGGGTAATCTCGCCTCCGTGCCGCAGCCGGTGGGCGGCGTGAACAAGAAGCTGGACAACCAGGATGTGCGCATTCCGGGCTTCGTGGTGCCGCTGGAGGGGGATGCCAAGAAGATCACCGCCTTCCTGCTGGTGCCCTACTTTGGCGCCTGTATCCATGTGCCGCCGCCCCCCACCAATCAGGTGATCTATGTGAGCTTCCCCAAGGGCGCGCCGGTAGATGACCTGTGGGACGCCATCTGGGTGAAAGGCAAGATGCATACCGTCAGCTCCAGCCATGAGATGGCCTCCGCCTCCTACGCCATGGATGCGGCCGAAATCACCGTCTACGAAGAGTAACCCTGACATGCTGAAAAAAAGCGGCCTCCACGGAGGCCGCTTTGTTATCTTGGGATCACAGTTGGAGTAACATTCACCTCCTGAACCTGTGCTAATGGAGCCAGCATGGCCGATCTACCCCCCCCCAAGAAAGAGAGTTCGATCCTGAGCAGCCAGGAGCAGACCCTGCGTCTGGCCCGCAGTCGCGGCATCGACGGCATGCTCACCCGCAACACGGACAGCACCTTCGAACAGCGCGCCACCTTTCGCCATCTGGCGGATCAGGCCGCCCGCCAGCGCAATCTGGAAGCCATCATGGTGATGGCCTCCCGCCACTGCGAAGAGACGGCGGCCGGGGGGGAGATGGACAGCGACTGGCTGACCCGCTTCCTGCACCTGGCGGAAGATATCAGCATGGTGCCGATGCAGCAGCTGTGGGGGCGGATCTTCGCGCTGGAGGTGGCCACGCCGGGCCGCTTCTCCATCCGGGCGCTCTCTACCCTCAAGGAGATGACCCAGCGCGAGGCCCTGCTGTTCCAGCGCATCTGTTCGCTGACCTGCCACTACACCGGTAGTGACGAGCAGCGGCTGCTGCTGGGGCTGCACAAGGGGGCCACTTTGCTGAGCCGCGCCAAGGCGACGCGCCTCGGCCTTGGCAAATACCGGCTGCCCTACAACGCCCTGCTGCAACTGTTCGAACTGGGGCTGCTGCACCGCGCGGAGCTGGAGTCCGGCCCACTGCCCGCCGATGGGGTCGAGCTGGAGTTCGGCAACCAGCACTGGCGGTTGCAGTGCAAGCAGAACAACATCACCCTGCTCTACTACCGGCTCACCCCGGTGGGTAACGAGCTTGCCCAGCTGCTGCAAGAGTCACCGCTGGAGGAGTATCTGCAGGATCTGAAAACCGTGCTGGTGCAGGGGATCCAGATCGAGGTACAGCTGCACGCCACTGAAACAGCCCCCGTCACCACCCCTCCCCTGCCCTGATCCCGTTGCGGGGCGATACCGGCCCCGCGTCCACTTGCTGACGCAAACGCTCGCCCAGAATGAGTTGCAAATTGCGCATGAGGCGGACGATCTTCTCCCGAAATCCGTTGCACATTGCAACTTTGGCAGCGTTATATCGGCCAAAACCGCTGCTAATGACACAAAAATCAGTATTGGCATTCATGGCCTACCCTTTGCAATGAGTCTTGACGTAGATCAAACTTCAACCACCACTGTTCGGGAGCAACGCCATGAGAGTCAATCAACCGGTTACCCAACGCGAGCGCCTCTATCCGGATCACCAGAGCCTCATTTCCACCACGGATCTGGAGAGTCGCATCACTTATGCCAACGACGAATTCTGCGAGATTGCAGGCTTCCAGCTGGATGAGCTGGTCGGCCAACACCACAATATGGTCCGCCATCCAGATATGCCGAAACAGGCCTTTGCCGACCTGTGGAACCACATCCGGGATGGGAAGAGCTGGATGGGGCCGGTGAAAAATCGTTGCAAGAGCGGTGACCACTACTGGGTCAGTGCATTCGTCACCCCCATCAAGGATGCCAATGGTCGGGTGGTGGAGTATCAATCGGTGCGCACCGCACCGAGCGAGGAGATCAAACAGCGGGCCGAGAAGGTCTATGCAGACCTGCGCAAAGACAAGCTGCCGCTGGCACTCAAGCTGCCCACCTTCTCTCATACCCTGACCATCAACCTCTGCCTGCTGCTGAGCCTGCTCGCCATGTTTGCCCTGGGTTACAGCCACGAGATGGACTGGCAACTGGCGCTGGTCGCCCTCCCGCTGGCCGTGGCCGCCGTGACCCTGAATGCCCTCTCCCGCCGCCTGGGCAAGCTCAACAAGATGGCCCGCAGCCGCTTCGATAATCCACTGATGCAACTGCTCTACACCAACAAGGTGGACAACATCGCTGCCATCGAACTCTCGATGATCATGAATCAGGCCGAATTCAACGCCGTGCTGGCCCGCACCCAGCAGACCTGTGGCAAGATCCTGCAAGCCGCCGAAGGGGATCTGCGCAACGCCGAGTCCATCACCGACAACCTGCAGCAACAGCAGGCCGAAACCAATCAGGTGGCGACCGCCATCACCGAGATGTCCGAGTCAATCCGCGAGGTCTCGCAAAGCTCCAGCGACTCCTCCAGCCTGCTGGATGAGACCGCCGTGCTGTTCAAGAGCGGCAATAGCAGCGTGGCCGAGACAGTAACGGCAGTTGTTGGCATGAACAACGAGCTGACTACCTCCAGAACCGTCATCAGCGCACTGGTCGGCCACTGCCGCGATATCGACGGCATCCTCGATGTGATCAACAACATCGCCAACCAGACCAATCTGCTGGCCCTCAACGCCGCGATTGAAGCTGCCCGGGCTGGCGAAGCGGGCCGCGGTTTCTCGGTGGTTGCCGACGAGATCCGCACGCTGGCCATCAAGACCCAATCCTCTACCAGCGAGATCCAGAAGATGATCACCGAACTGCAAAACAGCTCGGGCGAGGCAGAGCAAGCAATGGAGAAAGGGTGCCAGCTCGCCGATAGTTGCCAGCAAAAAGCATCCGCCACCGGCGCCATCCTGCAGCAGATCAACAACATGTTGCAGCAGGTTGCCTCCGGCAGCGGCCAGATTGCCCAAGCGGTGCAGGAGCAATCCCACGTGACCGCCGAGATCAACCGCAACGTGCTCAGCATCAAGACCCTGGCCGATGACTCCAGTGTCGGCAGCCAGCACGCCGTGCACGGCATCACCCAACTGGTGGGCCAGTTAAACGACCTCGACCGGCTGGTACGCCAGTTCCAGAAAAACGCCCCGGCGACTCAAAGCCGCTATGAAGCACCGGCCACCCACGCCGTGCCGGTACGCCAAGCCAGATAACCACTACACACAAACAATCACCGCAGAAAAATCCTATGGGCCTTTGGGCCCATAGGATTTTTTAATGCCCGCCAACAAGCTGGCGACACTCCCGCTTTCCCCTTCCGTTTTCCCCCTGCGATGATGGGCGCTGCTCTGACACGAGCACATCGCCACCCGTTATTGATTAATTTGTTGATCTTGCTCAGGAAATGGCCCGCTTACGCTTTTCACCCCAGCCCCGTTCGGTAACATAGCCGCTTGGCAACCTCTCACAGGAATCAGCCATGAGTCAGACCAGCACCATATCGCAGGTAAGAAGCAGCAGACTGGAGGCTGGAATTCAGGGGCGGTAGCGTGGTTTTTGCAGGTTGATACAGAGTGTATCGAAGCCCAACATACGAGTTCTTCAGCATTAAAGGGAAAAATATGGATGTAATTAAGGCTTTAGAAATCATCTCAGCATTGTCAGAGGGCGTTAACCCTGAAACTGGTGAAGAGTTATCTGAAGAAAGCTGTTTCAACCAGCCGAAAGTCATTCGAGCTTTATTTATTGCAAAACAGAGCCTCGAAGCATCAATTATTTCTGAAAAGCGTAAATCTGATTTACCAGAAAATGCTGGTAAGCCATGGACGTCAGACGAGGATGAAATGTTGGCAAATAGTTTTGATTCAGGCTTAGGCATTGATGAATTATCAAGAATCCATAAAAGAACAAAAGGTTCCATTGCGTCCAGGTTAGTTCGTTTAGGTAAAATAAATGAGCGTTCGGATATTTATACTCGGTAGCCTTGCTTTTGTAAGTTGGCGCAGAGCATAACGAAGCCCAACAGGCAAGCATGATCAGCTCAACCAGAGCGGGATACACATGGGCTGGGGCGATCGGTAAAACAAATTTGCAGATATATTTCACGGTAAACCTTGGGCTTCACTGCGTTCAGCGCCAACCTACGACTTTTAGCCCAATATACGAGATACCCGTCAAGCCAATCAGCATGCTACGCTGTTGTCAAATTGGTGGGTGACCCAGATGTCACAAGATAGAGATAATAAGATGAAGAAAGAAGTTTATGTTCTTACTGGTTACCCACAAATTGTCGAAAATAGTGGGCCTGTTAGCTATGAATGGCGCAGTGTTCAAGTAGATAAATTACAAGGTAAATTACTTGATTACGCTGTCGCATATGTTGCTGATGGAATCTCAAATATTGAAGTGACGTTTGACATTTGTCTTCGGGGAATTGAGAGCGTCATTGTTACTATTGGCGATAAACGCAAAGAATGGAATCCTACCAATAACATGAAGCAAGCAAAAACCGTAATACCAGAACTGGTTGATGACAGCGATGATGTTGTGAACAAGCTAAGGCAGTTTGTAAGGCTTGTTATTGGAACGGAATTTGAGTTTGAAGTTCCTGTCCAAAATAGCTAACAAAACGTTCCAATTTACCTCGAACTGTCACGAATTTTGGTTTCCAAAATTAGCGCCAGCACTCAGCAATTTAACTTTGCGTTATGCCTGAATTTTTGAGACGTATTTAAGATGAATGAAAAAATATTCTTATCTAGATTTATGGATGACAGCATCCCAACATGGCCTTGTCCAGAATGCGGGGCAAACTCGTTAGTTAGTCAAGAAAATGGCTTTCAGAAACAGTACAAGGTACCAATTGATCCCAACCATCCCGCCTTTGATCCTGAATCGATTGAGTATGTATTCAGTCTAAATTTAAAGTGCACAATTCCAGATTGTGGGTGTGCTGTTATGTGCGTCGGTACAGGTGATGTTTCTCAAGAATACTTAGATGATGGCTCGGGCGGATGGGATTGGTTTGATAATTTTGAAGTGACATATTTTCAACCTCCACTTCAAATATTTGTACCACCCAAAGACACTCCATATTGGGTAAAAAAGGCTTTATCAACTTCATTTTCAACATATTTTAGCTCACCTAGTACAAGTTTAAGTACATTGCGTGCAGCGTTGGAAGTCTTGCTAGGGGAAATGGAGGTTGCATCAGTTGATGAAAAAGGAAACTTTTTATCTTTAGCAAAAAGAATTGCGTCTCTACCTGAAGACTATCGGAAAATAGTTGAGCCAGCTAATGCAATTAGGTGGTTGGGTAATGATGGTACTCATGCAGGATATCAGGTTAGAAAATCAGATGTGGTCGATGGTTATAAAATTTTTTCTCATATTCTAGATGAGTTATATCCCGAAAAGAAAGCATCTATAGACACATTAGTGGCCCGCATCAATGCAGCGAGAGGGGTCGCAAGGTAGGAATAAAAAAGAGCTATTGGGAACCCCACCAATTTCAACAAGCCTTGGTATGACTGATTGTGATTGCACCATCAGTGAGGGCTTTGGGTCAGGAAGGAGGAAAACTCGCGATTGTGGCTTATAAAGCAGTTTTTCAGCCATCGTCAGCCAAGGCATAAAAGGCGATGCTGGGGAATATCAAAGTGGTGTACCACAACGCAGAGTTGAGGTTGGTGACATCGTCGCTGGCCACAATGCACTGCGTATTCGGACAATCGCGAATAACCCCGCCGCGATATAAGCAAGGATCGGAAGATCCCTTTGCGGGGTTGCTATCGATCGCCTTGGGGTGGCTCAAGGCTTGCCGGTGCCACTATAAGCTGGATTTATGGGTTTTCCGATAATGACCCAACTTTTGCTTATAGTGGCAGCCACCAGTCCATCAGCGCCTGTAGTGGCCAATTTAACGGCCGCCGGGTGCTTGGTATAGGTTCTTCCGATCCAATGACCGGCAGGCGAGGCGAGCAAAGAGGGCTCTTTGCCCTTGCGACCCGCGCCTGCGCTCTATTTATTGCTTACTGCTTACGGGTTGCTGCCCAGGTGATGACCCGGTTGCCGGGATAACAATCCGGCTCCCAGTGTAAGAGGGGGCAACTCCACAACTACAGGTAGTTCCCCTGCCGCAGGGCGGTCAGCAGCTCATCCACCAGCGCAGCGACCGGCTTGCCGGCGTTGAGCAGATGGATCTCCGGCTGCTCCGGCGCCTCATAGGCGGAGTCGATACCAGTGAAATTGCGAATTTCCCCTGCCCGCGCCTTTTTGTAGAGCCCTTTGGGGTCGCGCTCTTCACAGACGGCGAGCGGCGCATCAACAAAGACCTCGACAAACTCCCCTTCCCCCAAGAGGCTTCGCACCAGCGCCCGCTCGGCACGAAACGGCGAGATAAAGGCGGTGAGTACGATCAGGCCCGCATCCACCATCAGTTTTGCCACCTCGCCGACCCGGCGGATATTCTCCTGACGGGCGGCATCATCGAAACCGAGATCACCACACAGGCCGTGGCGCACATTGTCGCCATCAAGCAGATAGGTGTGTTTGCCCTCAGCCGCCAGCGCCTGCTCCAGCGCCCCCGCCAGGGTCGATTTGCCCGCTCCCGACAACCCGGTAAACCAGATCACCAGCGGTCGCTGCCCCTTGGCCTCGGCCCGGCTGGCCTTGTTCACCGCATGCGAGTGCCACACAACGTTATTCATCCTGACTCCTTCTTTTCGGCGCAATCCCGCCCCTCACCCTGACCCTCTCCCAAAGGGAGAGGGAACACTCCCTGCCCCCTCTTTGCCCTCAACGGCAAGAGAGGGGGAGATAACGGGGGACGCTCATCATCCTGCCCTCTCCCAAGGGAGAGGGCTTTGGGCCTTATTGCTTGTCGCTATCGTTGCCGATAGCCAGCGCCTGCCAGTGGGGGAAGTGCTTGCGCACCAGCGCATTGAGCTCGATTTCGAACTCGCTGTAGTGACCTTTGGCTACTTTGGCGGCCAAGCCTTCCACTATCATCCCAGCGCCGACGGTGACGTTGGTCAGCCGGTCGATCAGGATAAAGCTGCCGGTATCGCGGATCTCCTGATACGGGTCGAACGCCACCGGGTCGGTGAGGCTCAGCTCGCACAGGCCGATCTCGTTGAGCTTGAGCTCGCTTGCGGGCAACTCGTCAAGCTTGTTGATCTCGATACGGTGGCGGATGGCCTCCACCTGACCGCGGCTCTTCTTGGTGGCCAGCTTGACGTCGTAGACCCGACCCGGTTGCAGGGACTCCTCCCCCATCCAGACGATATGGGCCAGCAGATTCTGGGTCACTTGCGGACGGTTGGCCGCATCCACCAGCAGGTCGCCCCGGCTGATGTCGATCTCGTCGGCGAAGGTGACGGTGATGGCCTGACCCGGCAGGGCGTACTCCAGATCCCCGTCAAAGGTGACGATACGAGTGACCGTGCTCTCCTTGCCCGACGGCAGCACCGCCAGCTTGTCGCCCACCCGCAGAATGCCGGAGGCGAGCGTGCCCGCGAAGCCGCGAAAATCGAGGTTGGGGCGGTTCACGTACTGCACCGGCAGACGCACCGGATGACGCTCCAGCTCGCGCTCAACTTCCGCAGACTCCAACAAGGAGAGCAGGGTTTCGCCCTGATACCAGGCCAGCTTGTCGCTTTGGTTGACCACGTTGTCGCCGTCCAGCGCCGAGACCGGCACGATATGGATGGTGTCGACGCTGAGCTTTTTGGCAAACTCGCGGTAATCGGCACTGATGCGCTCGAACACCTCCTGACTGAACTCCACCAGATCCATCTTGTTGACCGCTACCACGAACTGCTTGATACCCAAGAGGCTCGCAATAAAGCTGTGGCGACGGGTCTGATCCAGTACCCCCTTGCGGGCGTCGATCAGGATGATGGCCAGATCGCAGGTGGAGGCGCCGGTGGCCATGTTGCGGGTGTACTGCTCGTGGCCCGGGGTATCCGAGATGATAAATTTGCGCTTGGCGGTAGAGAAGTAGCGGTAGGCCACGTCGATGGTGATGCCCTGCTCGCGCTCCGCTTGCAGACCGTCGACCAGCAGCGCCAAGTCCAGCTTCTCGCCGGTGGTGCCGAGCTTCTGGCTGTCGGACTCCAGCGCTTTGAGCTGATCTTCATAAATCTGCTGTGAGTCGTGCAGCAGGCGACCGATAAGGGTGCTCTTGCCATCATCCACGCTGCCGCAGGTGAGAAAACGCAGCAGACTCTTGTGCTGCTGGGCGTGCAGATAGGCTTCGATGCCCTGTTCGGTGATGGCGCTCTGAATATGGCTGTTCATGCTGACGACTCCTTAGAAATATCCCTGACGCTTCTTCTGCTCCATGGAGCCGGCCTGATCGTGGTCAATCAGCCGCCCTTGCCGCTCGCTCGAGGTGGTGAGCAGCATCTCTTCAATAATTTCCGGCAAGGTGGTGGCATCGGATTCGATGGCCCCGGTCAGCGGGTAGCAACCGAGGGTGCGGAAACGCACCAGCTCCTGCTTTACCTCATCCTCGGCGGTGAGCGGCATGCGCTCGTCATCCACCATGATCTTGATGCCGTTGCGCTCCACCACCGGGCGCATGGCCGCGAAGTAGAGCGGCACTATGTCGATGTTCTCCAGATAGATGTATTGCCAGATATCCAGCTCGGTCCAGTTGGAGAGCGGGAACACCCGGATGCTCTCCCCCTTGTTGACCTGGCTGTTGTAGACCCGCCACAGCTCGGGACGCTGGTTCTTCGGATCCCAGCGGTGAGACTTGTCGCGGAAGGAGTAGACCCGCTCCTTGGCGCGGGACTTCTCCTCGTCGCGGCGGGCACCGCCGAAGGCGGCGTCGAAGCCGTATTTGTTGAGCGCCTGCTTGAGCCCCTCGGTCTTCATGATGTCGGTGTGCTTGCCGCTGCCGTGCACGAAGGGGTTGATACCCATGGCGAGGCCCTCCGGGTTCTTGTGGACGATGAGATCCAGCCCGTACTTCTTGGCGGTCTCGTCGCGGAATTTGATCATCTCCTTGAACTTCCAGTCTGTATCGACGTGGAGCAAGGGGAACGGGATCTTGCCCGGATAGAAGGCCTTGCGGGCCAGATGCAGCATGACGGAGGAGTCCTTGCCGATGGAGTACATCATCACCGGGTTTTCAAATTCGGCAGCCACCTCGCGGATGATATGGATGCTCTCGGCTTCCAGCTGCTGCAGGTGAGTCAATCTTTCACGAGAGACACCTGCATGGCTGCTCTCCCCGTTCGGTTGCTGCAAGTGGGTCAATCTTTCACGGTCCATGTTGGTCCTCGGTCATTACTAATGCGCCTGCTCGGGGCGCTGGGTGGTTCAGTGCGCGGCCGCACCGGCAGCCGCATCAAATATGTCTTGCTGGGTCAGGCCAGCTGCACCAGCTTGAGGTCGCAGCCATCGAGATCCGGGTCAGCGCGCTGCTGCTCCCCGCTTTTTTCCCCAAACCAGGCGAGCCGCTCACGCAGGGCAACCACTTCGCCGATGACGATAAGCGACGGGCTCACCGCCTGTTTGGCCAGCTCCGCCAGATCTGCCAGAGTGCCGGTCAGCACCCGCTGGCGGGCTGTGGTGCCGCGCTCGATGATGGCGATGGGGGTGGCTTGGCTTCGGCCGTGATCCACCAGCTGCTGCTGGATATGCTCGGAGCGCATCAGCCCCATGTAGATCACCAGGGTCTGACTGGTGGCGGCGAGCTGCTGCCAGTCGGGCTCCTTGCCCTCTTTTTGGCAGTGGCCGGTGATAAAGACGGCGCTCTGGGCATAATCACGGTGGGTCAGCGGAATACCGGCATAGGCAGTGGCACCGGCAGCAGCCGTGATGCCGGGCACCACCGAGAAGGGGATGCCTTCATCGGCCAGCACTTCCAGCTCCTCGCCACCACGGCCAAACATAAAGGGATCGCCCCCTTTCAGTCGCACCACCCGGTTGCCCGCTTTGGCGTATTCCACCAGCAGGCGATTGGTCTCCTCCTGCGGCACGCTGTGGGCACCCGCCTTCTTGCCGACCGACACCAGAGTGGCATCGCGGCGCACCAGATCGAGGATCTCGGCGGAGACCAGCTGGTCGTAGAGCACCACTTCAGCCTGTTGAATTTGTTGCAGCGCCTTGAGGGTCAGCAGGCCCGGATCGCCGGGGCCCGCCCCGACCAGCACCACTTCGCCCACTTCGCTCTGCGCGTGGTCGAGGCCATCGCTCAGCCACTGCTCGGCCCCTTGCCAATCCTCTTTCTCTATCAGGCTGGCGAGGGTGTTGGAGGCAAAGGCGCGCTCCCAGAAGCGGCGGCGATCGGAAATGGATGAGAGCACCCGCTTGGCCTTGTCACGGACCCGGCCGGAGAGCTCGGTCAGCCCGCCGAGATGGCGCGGCAGCAGGCTCTCCAGCCGCTCGCGCAGCAGGCGCACCAGTACCGGCGCCTTGCCGCCGCTGGAGACTGCCACCATCAGCGGCGAGCGATCGATGATCGAGGGGAAGATAAAGCTGGAACGCTTGGGGTCATCCACCACATTGACGAACAGACCCAGCTGGTTGGCGCTCTGATAAACCAGTGCGTTGACTTCAAGGTTGTCGGTCGCCGCCACCACCAGGATCTGACCAGCCAGATGGGCCGGAGTGAAACGCTCCGCCAGATGGGTGAAACGGCCGGTGAATTCTGCAAACTCGGGTTCAAGCTCCGGGGAGACCAGGGTCAGCCGGGCACCGGCCGCCAGCAGCAGGCGCGCCTTGCGCAGGGCAACCTCGCCCCCGCCCACCAGCAGTACCGGGCGGCCTTCCAACTTGGCAAACATAGGTAAATAATCCATTTCGGCCCATCCCTCGGAACACGACTAATATGGGGCGACTATAGGCAGGGCAGCTTATCCCTCAAAATAATAAAAAATGCTTTTTAAGACACTTTAGTAATTAGCAAAGTCATTTCCTGACTAAAGAGAGAGAAAGTCGCTTGTAGTGCCAAGGGCCAGACCCTAGGCTAGGGACTGTGTTTCACAAGGAGCTAAATGATGAACGAATCATTGATTGTGCTAGGGATTTTCGTGTTCCTGGTGATCGTCACCCTGAGTGCGGGCATCAAGATCGTGCCCCAGGGCTACAACTGGACCGTAGAGCGCTTCGGCCGCTACACCCGTACCCTGACCCCGGGCCTCAACCTGCTGATCCCTTATGTGGATCGGGTCGGCCACAAGATCATCATGATGGAGCAGGTGCTGGACATCCCGGCACAAGAGGTGATCTCCCGCGACAACGCCAACGTCACCATCGACGCCATCAGCTTCGTGCAGGTGGTAGATGCCCGCAAAGCGGGTTACGAGGTCAACGATCTCACCAGCGCCATCCGCAATCTCACCATGACCAACATGCGGACCGTGCTCGGCGCCATGGAGCTGGATGAGATGCTCTCCCAGCGCGACACCATCAACGAGAAGCTGCTGCGCACCATGGATGCCGCCACCGCCCCCTGGGGCATCAAGGTGACCCGTATCGAGATTAAAGATGTGCGCCCGCCGCTGGCACTGGTTGAAGCGATGAACGCCCAGATGAAGGCCGAACGCCAGAAACGGGCCGAGGTACTGGAGGCCGAAGGGGTGCGCCAGTCCAAGATCCTGAAAGCCGAGGGGGAGAAACAGTCCCAGATCCTCAAAGCCGAAGGTGAGCGTCAGGCCGCCTTCCTCGCCGCCGAAGCGCGCGAGCGGGCAGCCGAGGCGGAAGCCAAGGCGACCCACATGGTCTCCAAAGCCATCGCCGAGGGGGATATGCAGGCCATCAACTACTTCGTGGCCCAGAAGTACACCGAGGCGCTTGCCCGCATCGGTGAAGGGCCCAACAGCAAGATCATCATGATGCCGCTGGAAGCGGGCAGCCTGATTGGCTCGGTGGCAGGCATGGCCGAGCTGTTCAACAAAGATGGCAAGGGCAGCAAGTCATGACAGCCCTGTTCGAGGGGCTGACCCACTGGCACTGGCTGGGGCTCGGCTTCGCTCTGCTGGCTATCGAGGTGCTGGGGTCGGTGGGTTTCCTGCTCTGGACCGGCATCGCCGCGCTGGAAGTGGGACTACTGCTGCTGGTCTGGCCCTTTGGCTGGCAGGCGCAGTTGCTGCTGTTTGCGGTGCAATCCCTGCTCACCACCTGGGCCTGGTGGCGCTGGCAGCACCAGCGTGACAACTCGGGTCAGGATGCCGCCAGCACCATCAACGAGCGGATGCAGAGCTATATGGGCCGCGAGCTGACCCTGCTGGATGATGTCGTGCAAGGCACCAGCCGGGTACATCTGGACGATACAGTCTGGACGGTACGCTGCGACGAGTCGCTGCTGGCGGGCAGCAAGGTCAGAGTGGTGGGAGCAGACTCCCACATCCTGCTGGTTGAACCCCGCCACTGACGGCGCTCGGCCATCGAGCCATAAAAAAGCCCGCGATCGCTCGCGGGCTTTTGTTTCTCTGGCTGCCACTCAGGTACGCAGCCGATCGAGCTGGCTGGCCAGCGCCGTGGCCGCTTGCTCCAGCGCCTCGCTCAGTTGATGGCTGGAGCTGGCCTCCTGTCCGATCACGTTGGCGGTATCGCCGATCCGCATCAGGTTCTGGTTGATGGTATCGCTCACCGCACTCTGCTGCTCGGCGGCGGTAGCCACCTGACTGATGTGGTCATGGATCTGCTGGATCTGGGCCACCACCTGATTAAGCGCCTCAAACGCCTGCTCGGTACCCTGTACCGTCGACGTGGAACGCTCGATACCCGTGCTCATCAAACGCTGACTGCTGCTCACCTCGGTTTGCAAGTTGCCAATCAGCTGGCCAATTTCGTCGGTCGATTCACGGGTCTTGGTCGCCAGCGCCCGCACCTCGTCCGCCACCACCGCAAAACCGCGCCCCATGTCCCCCGCCCGTGCGGCTTCGATAGCGGCGTTGAGGGCCAGCAGATTGGTCTGCTCGGCGATGGCGCGGATCACATCGAGGATCCGGCTGATATTGGTGCTGCGCTGGGCCACCAGCGCCACCGCCTTGTCCGCCTCATGCATATCGCTGACCAGGGTATGGATCTCGTTACGAGCATTGCTGAGGGTCTGCTGGGCGGTATTGATGTGGTGGGTCGCCGCTTCCGACTCCTGCGCCGCCTGCTCGGCATATCCCGCTACGCTGACTGCCGTGGTACTCATCTGGTGCATGGCGCTCACCACGCTCTCCAGCTCCAGGTTCTGCTCATCCAGGCTGCTGCGCATGGTGTCTGCCGTATGTTTCATCTCCCGCGCCTGCTGGTAGACCTGCTGGCCGATCCCCTTGCTCATTTGCACCATGCCCCGCAACTTGCCGAGGAAGGCATTGAGCTGGGAGCCAAGATCGATCAGCTCCTGATGGGTATCAATCTGCATCTGCTGGGTCAGGTCCCCCTCGTTGCTGGAGAGATGGCCCACATGGCGGCTGATCAGAGAAAGTGGCGCTGTGATGGTCTGGATAAACCAGACCAGCAAGCCCAGCACCAACAGGGTGATACCGCCCATGGCGATGATCTGCTGCCGCTGGGCATCCACCAGCAGGGCGCCCAGTTCGCTGCTGATGGTGTGCGCCTTGCTGAGTGCCAGCGCCTTGGGCACCTTGATCATCAGCCACCACTGGGCATTGGCTGCCTCGATACGAATAGGTTGTTGCAGAATAAAATCGCTGTCGCTACTGACCGGCTGGCCAGTGGGCAGAGTCAGCCCCACCTCCTTGAGCGGACGGCCCAGCTTGTCGGCATAGCGGTTGCTGCCCACAATCAGCCCCATTTTGCTGACCAGAGTCACATCGGCCTTGTTGTCGTAGAGGCTCTTGCCAAGATTTTCAGCCAGCTGCTGGAAGATGGGCAGGTTCATATCCACCCCGGCCAACCCGACAAACTTGCCATCATGGAGAATGGGAACCGTTAAGCTGGTCATCAACATCTTGTTGCCGGGACTGATTTCGTAGAGATAGGGCTCCATCAGACAGGGCTGGCGGGTCTCACGGCCGCAGAGATACCACTCGCTGTTGCGAATGCCAAACTCGTTGAGGGAGGTATCAAACTTGGCCTCGCTGGCGGCGGCATCCACCGCTTGCTGGGCGACGGCCCCGCCCTGCTCCTTGGTGAAGTAGATCTCCAGACTCCCCTTGCCAACCACCGAGTGGCTGGCCCCACCCAGCCAGTTGGCATCCTCACCGTCATAACCATTGGGTTCAAATTGGGCATAGATGGAGCTGATCCCGCTGGCCTGCTGCAAGCTGCTACCCAACAGAGACTCTATTTGAGGCCGCGACAACCGAAGTTCCGGCTTGGCCATCCCGGCCTCAATCTGGGCAGTCACGGTCAGGGGGATTTGGTAGGAGTTCTGCATCAGCGAAGCAATCTGGATGGCATAGCGCTCCGCCTGATACTGCAGGCTGTGGGAGACCTCTTGCTCCAGCGCATCGCTGGTCTGGGTCATCACCATGCTACGAAGGGTGCTGAAAGAAGCCGACTGCAACAGGGTCATGGCCAGCCCGGTCAGCATGAACAACCCCATGGTAAGACACAGCAGCTTGAACTTGAGAGAACGTTGCTTCATGCAGCAGCTCCTTATAGCAAGAGTAACAACGAATAAATTGAGTATATTCGCCCACTTGCGCTTCACCCGATTTGTTGATGGGTTTGTGGCAGGCTTCTGGTTATAATTTTTACCTTCCCGAGCGTTGATGGAACAGTCGCAATGAGCAATGCACTGAGCAGTGTCCCGCCGGTAGTCGCGATGGACTACCCCTTCCCGGCCAAACCTCTTCCCCTGAGTGCCGAGCAGAAAACGACCTTGACCACAGAGATCAAGGCGCTGCTCAAGGAGCGCAAGGCGGTACTGGTAGCCCACTACTACACGGACCCCGAGATCCAGGCTCTGGCCGAAGCCACTGGCGGCTTCGTCGGTGACTCGCTGGAGATGGCCCGCTTTGGCCGCGATCACCAGGCACAGACCCTGATCGTCGCCGGGGTGCGCTTCATGGGGGAGACCTCCAAGATCCTGAGTCCCCACAAGCGGGTGCTAATGCCGACCCTGGAAGCCGAGTGCTCCCTCGATCTGGGTTGCCCCATCGAGCAGTTCTCCGCATTCTGCGATGCCAATCCCGACCATACCGTGGTGGTTTATGCCAATACCTCGGCAGCCGTCAAAGCGCGAGCTGACTGGGTGGTCACCTCCAGCATCGCGCTGGAGATCGTCGAGCACCTCGACAGTCTGGGTCACAAGATAATCTGGGGCCCGGATCGTCATCTGGGTGCCTACATCGAGAAGAAGACCGGTGCCCAGATGCTGCGCTGGCAGGGCCACTGCATCGTCCACGACGAGTTCAAGGCCCGTGCCCTGCGCGAGCTGAAAGAGCAGAATCCGGACGCCGCCGTGCTGGTTCATCCGGAATCCCCTGCCTCGGTGATCGAACTGGCCGATGCGGTGGGCTCCACCAGCCAGCTGATCAAGGCAGCCAAAGAGCTGCCCCAGCAGAAGCTGATCGTGGCGACCGATCGGGGTATCTTCTACAAGATGCAGCAGGCTTGTCCGGAGAAAGAGATGGTGGAAGCGCCAACCGGCGGCGATGGCGCCACCTGCCGCAGCTGCGCCCACTGCCCCTGGATGGCGATGAACGGTCTGGTGGCGATCAAGGAGGCTCTCACCGACGGTGCAGAGCGCCACGAGATCCATGTCGACGAAGCACTGCGGGTCAAAGCCTTGATCCCCCTCGATCGGATGCTCAACTTCGCCGCCGAACTCAAGCTCAAGACTCAGGGCAATGCCTGATTGCCGGGATAACGAGATGCAAAGAGGGCTCCCGCGGGAGCCCTCTTTATTTATCTGAACCTCATCCTGCTCAGATGATCACGGTGGAGAGGCTGTGCTCTTCATCCGGCGCGACGGTCACCCCCGCCTCGCCAACGATGGCGGCCTCGACACACAAGCTGGAGCGATAGCCCTCATCACCTATTCGCGTTCAGATGATCACGGTAGAAAGACTGTGCTCTTCATCCGGCGCGACGGTCACACCCACCTCGCCAGCGATGGCGGCCTCGACACACAACATGGTGCGATAACCATCGTTGCTCATGTCGGCCATGGCGGTGGCCCCTTCCAGCCAAGGCGTCCAGACCACCACGCTGTCGTGGTTGCCGCTCACTACCCGAGTCTCGCGCTCACCATCCTGCACGCTCACCAGCGCCTCTGGTTGCCAGTAGACCCGATCCAGCGGCCCGCTCAGGGTCAATGCCCCCTGCTGCTTGGCATCCTGTCCAGTCAGCTTGTCGGCATAGGGCTCACCCAAACCGGTCACGCTCACCGCCTCCGGTGCACTGATCTGCAAATAGGTGTGCAGCGCACCGCTATAAGTCAGCGACTGACTACCGGTATTGCGAGTGGTCAGCACCAGCGAGAGCTCCTTGCCAACCAGCACGTCCAGCTCCAGCTCAAAGGGGTGATCCCACAGAGCGCGAGTGGCATCGCTATCGCGCAAAGAGAGATGGACCAGCGTGCCGTCGGCGTGATCAGAGACTCCGTCCAGCATCCAGAGGGTGGTGCGGGCAAAGCCGTGGGAGGGCTTGCCGCTACCGACACGGGCTGGCGCCGGGCCAAACCAGGGCCAGCAGATCGGGATACCACCACGAACAGGCTTGCTGCCATCCAGCACCGCCTTGTCACTCAGCCAGATGGAGGCTGGCTCGCCATGACGCTGATAGCTCAGCACATGGGCGCCAAACAGACTGATCTCGGCCTTGGCATAGTCGTTATTGATGGTGAGAACCGGCAGACCGGCCGCATTGTTGGCAAGCTTGCAATTGGCTGTCAGGGGACGAATGGATTGCATGTGGACTCCTGTCATCAGGGGAAACCGAAAAACAAAAAGGCGGCCAATGGCCGCCTTTTTCAAGCTACGCGATTGCGCATCCCAAATTACTTGGAGATGTGAGCGATCAGGTCCAGAACTTTGCTGGAGTAGCCCATTTCGTTGTCGTACCAGGATACAACTTTAACGAATTTGTCGTTCAGCTGGATACCAGCCTTGGCGTCGAATACGGAGGTCTGACGCTCACCCAGGAAGTCGGTAGATACAACTTCGTCTTCGGTGTAGCCCAGAACGCCTTTCATAGCGCCTTGGGAAGCAGCTTTCATCGCTTCGCAGATTTCTGCGTAGGTGGCAGCTTTCTTCAGGTTAACGGTCAGGTCAACAACAGACACGTCCGGAGTCGGAACACGGAAAGCCATACCGGTCAGCAGGCCTTTCAGTTCCGGGATAACTACGCCAACAGCTTTGGCTGCACCGGTAGAGGACGGGATGATGTTCTGAGCCGCACCGCGGCCACCGCGCCAATCTTTGGCAGACGGACCATCAACGGTCTTCTGGGTAGCAGTGGTAGCATGAACGGTGGTCATCAGGCCAGACTCGATACCGAAGGTATCGTTCAGAACCTTGGCGATCGGAGCCAGGCAGTTGGTGGTGCAGGAAGCGTTGGAAACGATGTCCTGGCCAGCGTAGGTAGAGTCGTTAACACCCATTACGAACATCGGGGTAGCGTCTTTGGACGGGCCAGTCAGAACAACTTTCTTGGCACCAGCAGCGATGTGCTTACGAGCAGTCTCGTCGGTCAGGAACAGACCGGTAGCTTCAGCAACAACGTCAACACCGATTTCGCCCCACTTCAGGTTAGCCGGGTCACGCTCAGCGGTAACACGTACGGTTTTGCCGTTTACAACCAGGTTGCCGTCTTTAACTTCAACGGTACCGTTGAAACGACCGTGAGTTGAATCGTACTTCAGCATGTAAGCCATGTAGTCAACATCGATCAGGTCGTTGATACCAACAACTTCGATGTCAGCGCGCTCAGCAGCCAGACGGAATACGAAACGACCGATACGGCCAAAACCGTTAATACCTACTTTGATAGTCATATTTAGTTACCTAACTGTTCAGTAGTCAAAGAAAATTCCGCTTGTAAATTTACTAGAACTCTCGGGTGAGTCAACCAACATTCTGTCTGAAATTGCGCTATATCATGAAAAACTGTGAAATTAATTTTCTGTTTATGTAACTGATTACCACGTTTTGACGAAAAAAGTGCCAGATCGCAGCATGTGACAGATATCAACAATAGTGCCTGCTCGGTCACACAACCATTCACAGAGATATGTAAAAATGTGCGCGGTTTAGCATGGCCAAAGAGCCACTGTTCAAGTACCACTCCATAAAAATCAAACAAAATAGTATAGATAGAATCCACAGCGGGAATTCTCAAACTATGACCACCCTGATTGAACAGCTGGCTGCCGCAAAAGGTATCGCCAGCGAGTATGTCGATGCCTGGGGCCACCCGGCCCAGGTATCCGAAGAGAGCAAGGCCGCCATGCTGGGCGCCATGGGCTACCACGTCGATGACGAGGCCGCACTGGTACAACAGCTGGAAGAGGAGCATCGCCAGCACTGGCTGCGGGCGCTGGATCCTGTGATGGTGGTTCGCACCGGCGACGCCGTTACCCTTGAGGTTCGTCTCCCCATCGAATTCGTCAACGACGCCCTCACCTGGCAGCTCCAGCAGGAGCAGGGTGCGGTGCTGTCCGGTCAATTCACCCCCATCGAGGGCGAGCTGGTCGGTGTAGCCGAATTTGAAGAGATGGAGTGCCAGGCCTATCGCGTCACCCTGGAGATGGCCCCGGAGCTGGGTTATCACCAGCTGGTGCTGCTGGAAGAGGGCAATGACGAGCCGCTGGCCACCATGCGCCTCATCGTTGCTCCCAAGGCGTGCTACAAGCAGGCGCCGATTGCCGATGGCCGCAAGGTATGGGGCCCGAGCGTGCAGCTTTACTGCCTGCGCAGCCGCCACAACTGGGGCATCGGTGATTTCAGCGATCTGGGTCAGCTGGTCGAGAAAGCGGCCACCTGGGGTGCCCACTTCGTCGGTCTCAACCCTATCCACGCCCTCTATCCGGCCAATCCGGAGAGCGCCAGTCCCTACAGCCCCTCTTCCCGTCGCTGGCTCAACGTGGCCTATATCAATGTGGAAGCGGTGCCCGAATTCCAGCAGAGCGATCGCCTGAAAGCGGAAGTGGCGAGCACTGCCTTCCAGCAACATCTGGCCGATCTGCGCGCCAAGGAGAACGTCGATTACACCGGCGTGATCCAGACCAAACTCGGCATGCTGCGTCAGGTGTTCGACGAAGCCAGCCTTGGCGCCGAGCGTCAGGCCGCTTTTGATGCCTTCGTGGCCGCCGGTGGCGACAGCCTGCAACAACAAGCCGCATTTGATGCCCTGCAAGCCCACTTCTATGCCAAGGGCGAAAACGCCTGGGGCTGGCCGGTATGGCCGCAGGAGCTGCGCGATTACCACAACCCTGCCGTTGCCGCCTGGATGGCCGCGCACCCGCAGGATGTAAACTTCTACCTCTACCTGCAGTTCCTGGCTGACGAACAACTGGCGCAAGCCGATGCCCGCGCCAAAGCCTCCGGCATGGTAATGGGGATCTACCGCGATCTGGCGGTGGGCGTCTCTGAAGGCTCCACCGAGATCTGGGCCAACCAGGATCTCTACTGCCCGAAAGCCTCGGTCGGTGCGCCGCCCGATATTCTCGGCCCGCTCGGTCAGAACTGGGGCCTGCCCCCGATGAACCCGAACAAGCTGTTTGAAGCGGCCTACCAGCCGATGGTAGACCTGTTCCGTGCCAACATGCGCTCCTGCGGCGCACTGCGCATCGACCACGTGATGGCGTTGCTGCGCCTGTGGTGGGTACCGCCGGGAGAGTCAGCCGCCAAGGGCGCCTACATCTACTATCCGGTCAATGATCTGCTGGGCATTCTGGCCCTCGAATCCCACCGCAACCAGTGCCTGCTGATCGGCGAGGATCTGGGAACCGTGCCGGAGGGGATCGACGTGACCCTGAAAGAGAACGGCGTTCACTCCTACAAGGTGTTCTTCTTCGAACGCTCCAAGGCGGATGGCGGCTTTATCTCCCCGGCTCACTACACCGAACAGGCGATGTCAGCCCTGACCACCCACGACATGCCGACCCTCAAGGGCTTCTGGCACTGCGACGATCTGGCGCTGGGCCGTCAACTGGGTTTGTATCCAGATGAAGATGTCTTGAAGACTCTGTATGCTGATCGCCACCAGGCCAAACAGCGGATCCTCGACAGCTTGCATGCCCACAAGGTCATCTCTGACAACATCAGTCATGACGTGAACTGGGTCGGCATGAACACCGAACTCAACCACGGTCTGCAGATCCACATGTCCCGCGGCAGCTGCGCCCTGTTCAGTACCCAGCTGGAAGACTGGCTGGAGATGGACAAGCCGGTCAACGTACCGGGCACCAGTTACGAATACCCCAACTGGCGCCGCAAGCTCTCCACTGACCTGGAAGATATTTTTGCCAATGAGGCACTCAAGGCACTGGCTGGCAAGATGAGCCAAGCCCGTGATGAGGCCAGTCGTTGAGACGCTGTCTCCCACAGCGCACTCACCTCAATCCACTCCGGCCCCGGCCGGAGTGGATGCTCTGTCATGAAAGGAAATCTCGATGCTCGTTGAACGTTTGGTTGCTGCCCGCTGTTCCGATCCCTTCTCTCATTTAGGCCTGCAGGCCAATCCGGATGGGCCCGGCCTCAAACTGACCGCCTGGTTGCCTGATGCCCTCGAAGTTCGCGTCAAGGATCTCAAGTCGGGCAAAGTTGTTGCCACCCTGGCGCCCACCGATGAATCGGGTCTTTTTGAAACTGTTTTCACCCGCCGCAAAAACACCTTCCCCTACCAGCTGCTCGCCAGCTACCAAGATGCCACCACCGAGGTTATCGACCCCTATCAGTTTCAGGATGCCGCCTGGGCAGGCCTGGCCAAACTGACCGCCCAGCCGGAAAACCTCTACCACACCCTTGGCGCCCAACTGCGCACCGTGGAGCATCTCGGTCAACAGGTAGAAGGGGTGCGTTTTGCGGTCTATGCACCGAGCGCCACCGCCGTGAGCCTCATCGGTGATTTCAACTTCTGGGATGGCCGTCGCCACCCGATGCAGCGCAGTCTGTGTGGTCACTGGGTACTGTTTGTGCCAGGCCTCAAAGCGGGGGATCGCTACAAGTTCGAGCTCAAGGACCCCATGGGCAACCGACTGCCCCACAAGAGCGACCCGGTCGGTTTCTACTGCGAACAGTATCCGTCGTTCGCTTCCGTGGTCTATGACCACGCCCAATACCAGTGGCAGGATGCCGAGTGGATCGCCAGTCAGCACAACGACAAGCGCGAGCAGCCGCTCTCCATCTATGAGCTGCATGTCGGCTCCTGGAAACGTCACCCCAACGGCGACAGCCTGAGCTGGCGCGAGCTGGCAGTGGAGCTGGTCGCCTACGTCAAGGAGATGGAGTACACCCACATCGAGCTGCTGCCGGTCTCCGAGCACCCCTTCAGCGGCTCCTGGGGCTACCAGCCGGTGGGCATGTTCTCCCCCACCAGCCGCTACGGCACCGCTGATGATTTCAAATACTTCGTCGACCAGTGCCACCAGGCCGGGATCGGTATCATTCTGGACTGGGTACCCGCCCACTTCCCGTCCGATGCCCACGGTCTGGCCCGCTTCGACGGCACCCCGCTCTACGAATATGAAGATCCGCGCCGTGGCTGGCACCCGGACTGGAACTCCTACATCTACGACTTCGGCCGCGACACCGTGCGCCAGTTCCTGGTGGCGAGCGCCCTGTTCTGGCTCGACAAGTTCCACATCGACGGCCTGCGGGTGGATGCGGTCGCCTCCATGCTCTATCTGGACTATTCGCGCAACGCCGGTGAGTGGGTACCGAACGTCGATGGCGGCAACCACAACTACGAGGCGATAAGCCTCTTGAAGTGGACCAACGAAGAGGTCTACGGCAAGTATCCCCACGCCATGACCATCGCCGAAGAGTCCACCGCTTTTGCCGGTGTCTCCCGTCCTACCTTCCTCGGTGGCCTCGGCTTTGGCTTCAAGTGGAATATGGGCTGGATGCACGACACCCTCACCTACATGCAGAAAGAGCCGATCCACCGTCGCTACCACCACAACGACATGACCTTCTCGATGGTTTACCACTATGACGAGAACTTCATCCTGTCGCTCTCCCACGACGAGGTGGTGCACGGCAAGCACTCCATGCTCTACAAGATGCCCGGTGACGAGTGGCAGCAAGCGGCCAACCTGCGCGCCTACATGGGCTTCATGTATGCCCACCCGGGCAAGAAGCTCAACTTCATGGGCACCGAGATCGCCCAGAGCAACGAGTGGAACCACGATGCCCAACTGCCATGGCACCTGCTGCAATATCCCAAGCATGCCGGTCAGCAGCGGTTGATCCACGATCTCAACCACCTCTATCGTCATGAGTCTGCCTTGTATCAGGCCGATTATGAGCAGACCGGCTTCCGCTGGCTGGATCACAACGATGCCGACAACAGCATCTTTGCCTGGCTGCGGGCCGACAAAGAGGGCAAGCAGGCCATAGTAGTAGCGGCCAACTTCACCCCGGTGCCCCGTCTCGAATATCGGGTCGGCGTCCCTGCGGCGGGCCACTATCGGGTCGTGCTCAACACCGACAGCGAGTATTACTGGGGCAGTAACTATGATGTAGGTCTGGTGTTCGCTGCCGAGCCGACCCCCTGGCAGGGGATGGCGCACAGCATAGTGCTGGATCTGCCGCCGCTGGCGACCTTGTTCATCAAACAGGAGTCTTGATGCTTGTAATGGAAAAAGGGGTGGGCCACCCGCTGGGGGCCCGCCTTGACGAGAACGGTTGCCACTTCTGCGTCTGGGCCCCCCAGTCGGACAAAGTGGAGCTCTGCCTGTACGACGAGCAGGAGCAGGAGTTGATGCGGCTGGAACTGCCCGGCTGCCGTGGCCAGTATCGCTTTGGCTACGTGCGCGGCGTACAGGCCGGTCAGCGCTATGGCTATCGGGTCTATGGCCCCCCGCAGGAGGGGATGCTGTTCGATCCGCAGAAACTGCTGATCGACCCCTACGCCAGGGCGCTCAGTCGTCCCACCTACTGGGATGAGGCCCTCTATCAGGGGGACAGTGCCGACATGATTGCCAAGTCGGTGGTGGTGGATGACCGCTTTGACTGGCAAGGGGTTGGCAAACCCGGGATCAGCCCGGCCCGCACCATCCTCTACGAGACCCACGTCAAGGGCTTTACCAAGCAGCACCCGGGGATCCCCAAAGCGTTGCAGGGCACCTACCTTGGCATCTGTCACCCGCTGGTTATCGAGCACATGAAGAGCCTCGGCATCACCTCGGTGCAGCTGATGCCGGTGGCCGCCTTCATGTCGGAACCCCGGCTGGAGCAGCTGGGACTGACCAACTACTGGGGCTACAACCCCATCGCCTTCTTCGCCCCGGAGCCGCGCTACAGCACCAAGGCTGACGAGGCGGTGACCGAGTTCAAGACCATGGTGCGCGAGCTGCACCGGGCCGGGCTCGAGGTGATCCTGGATGTGGTCTACAACCACACCGCCGCCTCTGGCTTCGATGGCCCCACCCTCTCGTTCAAGGGCTTTGACAACGCCGGTTACTACGCCTTTGAAGCGGGCCCCCACGGCCCGGACTACACCCGTCACGCCAACGTGACCGGCTGTGGCAACAGCGTCAATCTGGATCACCCCAACACCCTGCGGTTGGTGCTCGATGCCCTGCGCTACTGGGTCACCGAGATGCAGGTGGACGGCTTCCGTTTCGATCTGGCGGTGACGCTGGCACGGGAAGCAGGGGAGTTCGACCCCATGGGCGCCTTCTTCAAGGCGGTGATGGCCGACCCCGTGCTGTCACAGGTCAAACTCATCGCCGAACCCTGGGATATCGGCCCCTTCGGCTATCGGCTGGGTCAGTTCCCGAGCCAGTGGCAGGAGATCAACGACCGCTACCGCGACACGGTGCGCTCCTTCTGGCGGGGCGATGCGGGCAAGATGGGGGACTTTGCCACCCGCCTGGTGGGCTCGCGGGATATCTTCCCGAAAAACTGGCGATCCCCCCACACCAGCGTCAACTACCTCTGCTATCACGACGGTTTCACCCTGGAGGATCTGGTCTCCTACAACCAGCGCCACAATCAGGCCAACGGTGAAGACAATCGGGATGGTCACGGCAACAACCTCTCCTATAACCACGGGGTAGAGGGGCCGACCCTGGATCCGCGGGTCAACAGCCTGCGCCAGCAGCAGAAGCGCAATCTGATTGCCACCCTGCTGCTCTCCCAGGGCACCCCCCACTTCCTCGCTGGCGACGAGATGGGCCGCAGTCAGCTTGGCAACAACAACGCCTACTGTCAGGACAACCAGATCAGCTGGGTCAACTGGCAGTGGCGGCCGGAGGACGAGCGGCTGTTCGCCTTCACCCAGCAGATGATGGCGCTGCGGGCGGAGTCCTGCGTCTTCTCCAACCTGCAACTGAGCGACGACAGCTGGAACGGCGCCGCCACCAGCTGCCATCAGGTCAACTGGTATCACCCGGATGGCCACCAGCTCACCGATCAGGATTGGCACGCCCCCATGGGGCAGGCGTTTGCCATGGATATCGGCATGATCGACTGTGTCGGCGAGCGCTGGTACGTGCTGTTCAACGCCAGCGACTACGACATCCAGTTCCGCCTGCCGCCGCCGGGGGAAGGGCTGGAGTGGATCCAGACCATCGACACCGCCACCAACGATGGCCTCCCCTTCCTGCCCGATGACATCAAGCGGCAAGTGGCGGTCGGCCGCGCCCACTCCCTCAAGCTGCTGGAGCGGGTGGCACTGGCCAGCACGGCGGAAGATGCCCAGCCACCGCTGCAGGAAATTATCCCTGCATCCGGTGAGGAGCTGGCTGCCACCTCGATCACAGATGCGGGCAAAGCATAAGACGCATGCTGGAGTCAGCTTTACGGAGCCGCTATGCTGGGCGCCGGTATGGATGGCAAGGAGTCGGTATGAGCAGTAACAATCCGGAACAGTGGCGCAGCAAACTGAGCGCCGAGCAGTTTCACGTCTGCTGGGAGAAGGGCACAGAGCGCCCCTACAGCGGCGCCCTGCTCCACAATCGCAAGAGTGGTGACTACCTCTGCGTCTGCTGCAAGAGCGTGCTGTTCCACTCGGATGCAAAGTTTGATTCCGGCTGCGGCTGGCCCTCGTTCGACAAGGCCATCGAGGGGACGGTGAACTACACCGAAGACAGCAGCCACGGCATGAAGCGGGTGGAGATCACCTGCCGCCAGTGCGGCTCCCACCTCGGTCACGTCTTCCCCGACGGCCCGACCGAGACCGGCCAGCGCTACTGCGTCAACAGCCTGAGTCTGGATTTCGATCCCGAGGCCTGAACGGCTGACCCATCGCAATAAAAACGGCGTCTCCATCATGGAGGCGCCGTTTTTTATCTTTCCGCCGCGCCATCACCGCCTTGCCCCTCGATGCAACCGACAAGGCAGAGCCATCAGCAGATCCGACCGCGCGGGGTTTTGCTTCCCCAAGATCGGCCACCCCCATTCCCGGGGCTGCGACCCCGTCACGGGTCAGCGCAAACCGCAAAACAGTCACTATAAATTTGATTTATGCATTTTGGCTAAATGACCCGGTTTTTACTTATACCTCGTCATTGACTGCCATCCTCTCCCCACATCCCCCCC